>CAYOGS010000087.1:2469-7225 GCA_964403435.1 uncultured Rhodospirillales bacterium
ATCTGCCGGGCACGGTCTCGGAATTGCAGGCAGAAGCGGAGTTGGAAGCACGACGTCGGCAGCAGGCATTGTTCGTGGAGCCCAGTTTTGCCACCATTGCCGGCAGCGGGGCGCACGGCGCTATTGTGCATTACCGAGCCACGCCTACCACGGATCGCCTATTGCAGGACGGCGAATTGTTCTTGCTCGACAGCGGCGGGCAATATCGCGATGGCACCACGGATGTGACGCGTACAGTGGCCATCGGCACACCCACCTCGGCGATGCGGGAACATTATACGAGGGTAGTCAAAGGGCATATAGCGCTAGCGGCTATTCGTTTCCCCGCCGGCACCACGGGTGCCGATTTGGACGTGTTAGCCCGCCAGTTTTTATGGGCGGCGGGACTGGATTACGGCCACGGTACCGGCCATGGTGTTGGCAGTTTTCTTTCAGTGCATGAAGGGCCGCAGGGCATATCCCGCCGCAGCAAGCAGGCGTTATTACCGGGCATGGTGCTGTCCAACGAGCCGGGGCTGTATCGCGCCGGGGAATATGGCATCCGCTTTGAAAATCTTATGTTGGTGACGGCGGCGGAAAATCTGCCTGATGGCAATATTCCTATGCTGGGTTTCGAGACACTCACGCTGGTGCCGCTGGACAGAAACTTGCTTCAGCTGGAGTTGTTGACGGTGCCGGAGCGGAATTGGATCAACGCCTATCATCACCGGATTAGCGCTGTCTTAGACGGGCAGGTGGATACGGTGACTCAGAAGTGGCTGGCGACCGTGACGGCGCCGTTGGACTAGAGTTTGGCCAAGTACTTCAGTGCTTCTTCCTGGCTAAATTCGGTGATGCAAGTTTTCTGTTTGATTGTGGCCCTAAAATAGCGCTTTGCCCGCGCCCTATCACCGTAAGCGTTGAGCATCAATTTGCCCAATTCCAGCAGCGCGTCGCCATCGCCCATTGCTAACGACTTTTTGAACCAAGAGAGCGCCAGGTGTCGTTTTCCCTGGTCCCGGTAGGTGATGCCGATATTTATTGCCGCAGAACTGTCTCCCCGATAAACGGCGCGCTTATACCAATACAAGGCTTTTGGCCAGTCACGCTTACAACCGAGGCCGATATCGTAACAGTGGCCGAGATTCAGGTAGCATATTGATGCCCCACCCTCAGCGGCAGCGCGCCAGATGTTGAAGGCTCTCTTGAACTGCTTCTGCTCCATATAACGGTCAGCGAGGATGAACTGATCATCACCCCATGATTTCTTGACTGTTTTTATTCGTTGGGACGTTTTCTGCGCCTGATTACGCGTCCATTGGCTTGATTTTCTCAATCATGCTTGCCAGCTTGAAATCCAGTTCTGTCAGGCCACCGGCATCATGAGTCCAGAGCGTGATGCTGAGCGTATTGTAGCAGTTTGACCAGTCGGGGTGATGATCGAGCTTTTCGGCCAGCAGCGCCACCTGGGTCATGAAACCGAAGGCGGCGCGGAAGTTTTTGAAAGTCCAGGTTTTGCTGATTTTGCCTTGTTCCTGACTCCACGGCGTTGCCAGGCTGGCATTGAGCGCCACCAGTTGTTCGGTCACGACAGTTGCGGTGAGGGGCATGCGGGACATCAGAACTCCAGGTGGTTTTTTACTTTCTTGACTAAAGAACGGAAAATTGTTGTCCTTTCTCGACAGTCTGTAAAGCGGAAAGCCGCCTGGCCGGTTGTCATCAGGGAAAACCAGCAAGGGGAGAATACAATGGCTGATCCGAAATCCAATGAAATCGGAAAGTTTACACTGGCGCCAGGACGTTGGCAGACCGGTGATGTGCATGGCGACGATCTCGACAAAGTCATCCGCGAAGCGCCGCTATTCATGGCGGCCAGCCGTCCGACCGCTTCCGGTAAGGCAAGCAAGGCGAAGTGCGAACCGACGGAATAAGTAAACTGATTACGTTTGTTTGAACGGGCGCCACAAGGCGCCCGTTTTATTTATGGGAGGTTTCAGGCCGCCGCCGTGAATTGCTCGCGGGTTTTGGCAAAGGCGATTTTCGGGTTATCTTCCATGGTCTTGTTCAAATGCCAGCTATTACGCGCCAGGAAGACCAAAGCACCGTCATGATCTTCTGCCAGGGAGCCGCGCTGCTTTTCCGCAAACTCGCGCAGCACGGCTGGGTCGGCGCTACTCACCCAGCGGGCAGCTTCAATGCCCGCAGTCTCGAAGCGCGCCGGCAACCCATATTCGGCTTCGATGCGTGCCGCCAACACCTCGAACTGCAGCGGGCCGACCACGCCCACCACCCAGTCGGAGCCGAGCAGGGGCTTGAAGACCTGGCTTGCGCCTTCTTCCGCGAAATGTTCCAGCGCGCGGCGCAGATGTTTGATCTTCATCGGGTCGCCGATATTGACGCGCTGAATGAGTTCCGGCGCGAAGCTGGGCACGCCGGTAAAGCGCAGCGCCTCGCCTTCCGTCAGCGTGTCGCCGATCCGCAGCGTGCCATGGTTTGGAATACCCATGATGTCGCCGGCAAAGGCGTCTTCGGCCAATTCGCGCTCCCGTGCTAGAAACAGAACGGCATTATTAACCGCAAGCTGCTTGCCGCTGCGGGTATGCGTCAATTTCATGCCACGCTTGAAATGACCGGAGCAAAGTCGCACGAAGGCGATACGGTCGCGGTGGTTGGGGTCCATATTCGCCTGCACCTTGAAGACGAAGCCGGTGACCTTGTTCTCCGCCGGTTGAACCATGCGCTTATCCGCCGGCTGCGGGCGTGGGGAGGGCGCATAATCGGCTAGACCGAGTAACAATTCGCGCACGCCAAAATTATTGATGGCCGAACCGAAATAAACCAGAGTTAAATGACCTTCGCGGTAGCTTTGCGCATCGAAGGGTTTGCACAACCCGCGCGCCATGCCGACCTCGTCGCGCAGCGTCTGTGCCACTTCGGTTCCTAATACCTCATCCAGTTTTGGGTCATCGAGGCCATGACAGGCGATGCCGTCCTCTTCCTGTGCGCCGCCTTTTTTGGCGATGAGGATGAGCCGGTCGCGCAGCAAATCATAACAGCCCTTGAAATCGCGGCCCATGCCGATCGGCCAGCTGGCCGGCACGGCGTCCAGCGCCAAGGTTTCCTCAATTTCGCTGAGGATCGCGAAGGGGTCGCGGCCTTCGCGGTCCAGCTTGTTGATGAAGGTGATGATGGGCATGTCACGTAGGCGGCAGACTTCGAACAATTTGCGCGTCTGGCTCTCTATGCCTTTGGCGGCGTCAATCACCATCACCGCACTGTCGACGGCTGTGAGGGTGCGATAAGTGTCCTCTGAAAAGTCCTCGTGCCCAGGCGTATCCACCAGGTTGAAATCACGCTCGGCAAAAGCGAAGCTCATGACGGAGGCGGTGACGGATATGCCGCGCTCCCGCTCGACCTTCATCCAGTCGGAACGCGCGCGGCGCTGTTCGCCGCGTGCCTTGACGGCGCCGGCCATTTGTATCGCGCCGCCGAACAATAGCAGTTTTTCGGTTAGGGTCGTCTTGCCGGCCTCCGGGTGAGCGATGATGGCAAAAGTGCGACGGCTGGCGACGATGGTGTTCAAGTCAGACATGTCAGGCAATCTCGCGTGTGGTGTCTGGGGGCAGGGCACGTTCGGCTCCCAGGCTACCTTCCGGATCGTGGTAACGATAAGTCCCCCCCCGGTAATTTCGCAGCAGCAGGTCTGCGCCTTGGCGGCCGACGATATGATCCGGCACCAGCTGTACTTTGCCGCCGCCGCCCGGGCTGTCAATAATGAAGGCTGGCACGGCATAACCGCTCGTGTGACCGCGCAGGCCGTCTATCAATTCCAACCCTTTGTCAATCGGAGTGCGGAAATGGGCGGAGCCGCGAATGGGGTCAAGCTGTAGCAGATAATAAGGCCGCACGCGATGCTGCAGTTGTCGATGCACCAGATCGCGCATGACATCCAAATCGTCATTTATGCCGTGCAAAAGCACCATTTGCCCACCGAGTGGTATCCCGGCATCGGCCAGCCGGCGCAACGCCACGCTCACTTCCGGCGTGAATTCGTTGGGGTGGATAATATGCAAGCTCATCCACAGTGGGTGAAATTTTTTTAGCATCCGTGTCAGCGCCGGCGTCACGCGCTGCGGCAGTACGATGGGAATTTTTGTTCCGAGACGGATGAAGTCCACATGCGGAATGGCGCGCAATTCCGTGAGTAACCATTCCAGCTTATCGTCGTTCAGCAGTAGTGGGTCGCCGCCCGAGAGCAGCACATCCCGCACTTCCGGGTGGGAGCGGATATAGTTCAATGCTTCGCGCCAGTGGCCGGTGTTTATGGTGTGTTCCGGTTCCGCCACCAGACGGGAACGAGTACAATAACGGCAGTAGCTGGCGCAGACATTGGTAACGAGGAACAACACGCGGTCAGGATAGCGATGGACGAGGCCGGGAGCGGCCATGGACGCGTCCTCGCCCAGTGGGTCGTCATATTCGCCAGGGCTGAAGGTAGCTTCGGCTGTCACCGGAATATGGGTGCGCCGCAGTGGGTCTTGCGGATCGACATGGTTCATCAGTGCCGCGTAATAGGGCGTGATGGCGAGCGGCAAATTGCCCTTGTGCGTCTGAAGTGCAGCGCGCTCGTCCGGCGACAGGCCGAAGATGCGCTCCAGGTCCGGCAAAGTGCGAATGCGGTGCTGTAACTGCCAGCGCCAGTCGTGCCACTGCGCTGCCGTTGCGCCTGGAAAATGGGCGCGACGAAATTGTGTGGTGCGATCGGTCTGCCCTTTCT
>CAYOGS010000088.1:0-7197 GCA_964403435.1 uncultured Rhodospirillales bacterium
ATCAAATAGTGGCCTCATTAACCTTGACGAGCGTAACAAGAAGGTTCACGAAATTCGCAGCGAATTAGGTTATGAGGTCATGCGCTTCTGGCGGCCATTCGTGCGCGCTGTCTATAACTGGCGCGATTTTGATATCAATTCCCTGCATAATTCACAGGGCTATGACGTCGTGGTGGGCACCGGTTATGAACTGATGGGTGGCACGGTGACCGGCGAAGTTTACGGAGGCTATCTGCAGCAGCGTTTTGGTAGCTGGGATGCCAATGGTGACGGGAATGCCACGAGTGACTTCAAGTTCGGCGGCAACTTTCTGTGGAATCCTACCGGTCTGACCTCCGTGATCGGCGAAATGTCGCGCACAATGGAAGATACGACTTCAACAGGTTACCGTAGTTTCATCGCCACCGGCGGTTCTTTGACCGTACAACACGAAGTTTTGCGTAACCTGCTTGTTGAAGGCAAAGCCGGTTATACACGCTTTGATTACAACGGTGCGCCGGAGAGATCTGACCACAAATACGATGCCGGCGCCGGTGTGCGCTATTTCTTCAACCGCCATTTCTATGGCGACCTGCAATATGACTATAAAGACCAGATCTCTTCGATCGGGGACAACAATCATGACCGTCATGTGTTGCAGCTGCGCTTCGGTGCCCAGATGTAGGCGCTGAATACCAGGCTTTATACCAACCGGCGCCCGACACTGTCGCGGCGCCGGTTTTGTTTGGCTCTGTGGCAACGATACTCTTGCGAATCCAGCGCCAGCGGCTATGCTGCGCTATCGTCATTTTTAGCCGAGGTTGCTATGCTCGCCGTTTCGCGTTTTGCCCTGCTGCTTTGCACAAGCGCTCTGATCGTTTCTGTGGCGGCGTGCAGCAGCCGTACAACGGCGCAGGCCGAACCGCCAAATCTCGCGGCGCAAAGCAAGGCTTATACACTTGGTCCCGGCGACAAGGTGAGGATCTCTGTTTTCGGCGAAGAGCAGCTTTCTGGCGAGTTCGAAGTGGACAGCACCGGCAAAATCTCCATGCCGCTGGCAGGCGATGTTCCCGCTGTTGGCCAGACGATCAACCAGGTTACAAGCTCTATCGTGCAGCGACTAACCACCGGCTACCTGCGCGACCCCAAGGTCAGCGTTGAAGTGCTGACCTACCGGCCTTTCTTCATTCTGGGCGAAGTGATGAAGCCTGGTAGCTTCCCCTATGCCAGCGGCATGACAGTCGTGAACGCCGTGGCCTTGGCCGGCGGCTATACTTATCGTGCAGATAAGAGTGACATCACAGTCAAGCGCTCGGCCGATCCCAACAAAACGAAATTCCATATTGAGGAAACCGGTTTTGTTGGTCCGGGAGATGTGGTCGAAGTGCCGGAACGTTTCTTCTAGTTTTCTGCGTTGCCGCACCGGGGGGGTATTGTGAGGGTTTCGCAGGAAGCCGCCACACTGTCCCGGGCTGGTCACCAAGAAAACAAAAGCTAACGATTTATTTTGCTTTAATTACCGGACGTTAATATTGTGCGGGCAATCTGACCGCACTGTCCGGTCTTTTCGCCGTCTTCAGGTTTTATCCGATGTCCCATGTGACACCACCCATCGCTGCTGCCCTACCGGCGCGGACTCCCGGTCGCTATGTTCAGGTGCCGCAGAAGGCTGAAAATATTGAATTTGCTGCCCTTGTCCGGCTGTTTAACCGGCGCAAGCATGTGGTGGCAGGCATCACGATCGCTTTCACCGTCTTCATGTTGCTCTTGGCTTTCACTTTGCCGCCGCGCTACTACGGCGAAGCCAACGTCATGCTGCTGACGCGGCAGAAGAATGTGATGAATTTGGATCAGGTGTTGTCCGGCCTGACCGCTGACACGGCCTCAATCCGCAGCGAGATCGAAATTATCAGTTCCCGCACCATGGTCAACCGCGTGGTGGACAAGCTCGGGTTGATGAAGGATTCCGCCTATAATCGCGCTCTGGGCAACAATGCGCTTAGCCCTTTTACCTGGATGCAATTCATCAAAACCAAGGCTCCGCCTGACGCATTTTCCGATGAGGCACGCATTGCCGTGGTTAGCGAAGTGGAAAGCCGGCTCGAGGTCAGTAATGACGGGCGCTCGCTGGCGATCAAGATCGGCTTCAAGGGCAATACGCCGCAGCAGGCCGCGCTGACCGCTAACACCTTCGCTGATTTATATCTTGTTGATCAGCTGGAAACAAAATTTGAAGCCACAGAACGCGCCAACAAATGGCTGAGCGATCGCCTCGCGGTGCTGCGTGATCAGGTACAAGCCGGCGAGAACGCCGTGGCGGACTTCAAGAAAAAGAACAGCCTGACGGAGTTCAGCGGCGCTACTATGACTACGGCGCAAGCCTCGCAGATCAGCACACAGCTGATAGAAGCCCGCACGTTGAGGGCGCAGGCCGAAGCCCGCCTTAGGGGCGCCCAAGGCATGGTCAAGTCGCGTGGCAATGTCGAATCCTCAACGGATGTGCTGTCTTCTCAGCTGATACAGCGTTTGCGCGAACAGGAATCAACAGTGCGCGCCGGTCTGGCGGAAATGACCAACCGTTACGGTGAACGGCACCCGCTTATTATCAACAAGAAAGAAGAACTGCGCAGTGTTCAAGGCAAGATCGGCGAGGAAGTTTCCAAAATCGTCAACGGCCTAGAAAATGAGGTGGAAATCGCCCGCGCCAAGGAACGCAGCCTGGAAAGTGAACTGCAGCGACTGCAAGATCAGGCGGATAAAGGTGGCGAGGCCGAAGTTACGCTTAAGCAGCTGCAGCGCGAGGCTGATGCCAGCCGTGTACTGTATGAGACTTTCCTCAGTCGTTTCAAGCAAGTCAGTGAACAGCACAACATGCAAGAGGCCGATGCGCGGATCATCGCCCGTGCCGAGGCGCCATTAAAAACCTCTTTTCCCAACAAGCTGCTGTTTCTTATCATCGGCATCATGGGCGGCATGGCTGTCGGCATCATGGCTGCCTTCATCATAGAATACTTTGATCGCGGTTTCCGCGGCATGCCACAGATCGAAGAAATCTTAGGTTTGACGGCGCTGGGCCTGGTGCCGGCGTTGAAAGGTGTGACCGACCGCACGCCAGAGGACTATATTCTCGAAAAACCACTGTCGTCTTTTAGTGAGTCGCTGCGCACCATACGCACCGGCATCCACTTCTCGAACGTGGACCAGCCACCTAAGATCGTGATGTTCACCTCGGCGCTACCGAGTGAAGGCAAGTCCACGGTGTCCATGGCACTCGCGCGCTCGCTGGCCATCACCGGCAACAAGATCATTGTGGTGGAGTGCGATTTACGCCGTCCCCGTCTGCGCAAGGCGCTCGGCGGTGACCCCAAGAAAGGTGATATCTCCCATCTGCTCAGTGGTCAGCGCACCTTCGGTGAGGTGGTGGAGAAAGACAAGGCGACGGGGTTAGACTACTTGCCTGCAGGCAGCAAAGTGCCCAACCCCCAGGATTTGCTAGGCTCGCACCAGATGGAGAAACTGCTCCGCTTCTGCGCCGAGCATTATGATTTGGTGATCGTGGATACCCCGCCGGTGCTGGCGGTGTCGGATGCCGCAATGATCGCGCGCATTGCGGATACCACCGTCTTCGTGCTGCGTTGGGGGCAAACGCCTCGCGATGTAGCGATCCAGGCCGTCAAGTTGCTGCGTAACTATACCGACCGCATCGCAGGCGCCATTATGACGCAGGTTGACCTGGAAGCGCATGTCAAATACGGTTACGGCGACATGGGCTATTATTACGGTCACTACCGTGAGTATTACCACAACTGAGCCGGCGCCCGGCGCCGTTGCTGAAACCACCACGCCGCCGCGGCCACGCCGTCTCCGCCAAATTCTGCCGGAAGCGCGGCGCATTCCCGGCAATGTACGTGGGCTGCAAGTGCTGCTGCTGGTGCTGTCACTCTATGCTATGGGGCAGGGAGGGCTGTCGCTCTATGCCGGCCTGGGCTTCGGATTGACGGCGGATTTACGCGACAAGCTTTATACCAACCAAGCCACCGCCGGCGAACGGGCTGAGTTGCGCCGTCAGCGCGAAGCCCTGCTGCCCTTCTGGGACGCATGGTTGGTCTATGACGACTTGGCGCAAATCACACTGGCCGACGCGGTGGAAAAGGGCCTCAAATCGCCGGCAGGTCGGGCGCTGATGCCGGAAGTCATGCGCCTGGAGACGGAAGCCTTGAAGCGCAACCCCGCGCACTCCTATGCCTGGGCACGACTCGCCTATGCGCGCTTTGTCTATAACGGTCCTTCTGCGCTTGTGTCGGAACTGCTGATGCACAGCATTCTCTGCGCGCCCCATGAGCCGCCTTTGCTCCCATCGCGTATCGCGCTGGCGCTGCAGACGGAGAAATATTGGTCGCCGGAGCTGCGTGAATGGTTCCCGCGCCAGTTGGAACGCGCCTGGCTACGGGAGAAAATTCCCACTGTTCAGGCTGTCTATGCTGAAGGCTATGAAGACCGCCTGCGCCACTGGCTAGCGGACGACCCGGTGAAGCTGAAAGAACTGAACGAAATTCTCGCCGGTATCACTCCGCGACAGCCCAAGCCTTAACGTCTGGGTCAGTTCTATCTGAAGCTCATGGCAGGCGTGCAGCGCTGCATGGCATTAGAAAAACGTTATCTTCTCCGGATGATACCACACATAAGTCGCTTCCTTTATCACCTCGCCTATCAAGATGTCATCGTCTGGAGTCGCGTTGGTAAGACGAGAGATCGAGGCGGAAACTTGACATCATGATAAGGCGAAAGAAGGGTCACTTTTGGTCAAGCGCTTTCTTAATCGCGTCTTTGATGGAGTCGCTGTCCGGTGGTGTTGTGGAATGGAAGTAGTCGATTAGCTTGCCCCGGCGGTCGATCAAGTATTTGTGAAAATTCCATTTTGGCGCTGTGCCAAAGCCTAATGATTTCTTGGCCCAGATATAAAAGGGGTGGGCGGCATCGCCAGAAACGACTTCCTTGGATGCCATGGGAAAGGTGACGCCGTAATTAAGTTTGCAAAAATGCGCGATCTCCCGGTTGGTGCCCGGTTCCTGGCTGCCAAAATCGTTGCTCGGCACGCCGATGACAACTAACCCCTGATCTTTGTGGGTTTGGTAGAGTTTTTCAAGTCCGTCATATTGTGAAGTAAAGCCGCAATTTGAAGCGGTATTCACGACAAGCAGCACTTTGCCTGCAAACTCACTAAGGGGGAGTGTGCCTTCCTCTTCTAATTTCTCAAATGTAAAATCATAAGCGGTTACATCCTTCATACTAGCCTCAGTTGTCTGGCTCACACTGAATATTGTCAAAAGGACGAGGAGAGTAAGAGCATACTGTTTCATGCCGTAGCCTCGGACAGAAATGGATAATCCGTATAGCCTTTCTCAGTGCCGCCATAGAATGTGGCGCGGTTGTATGGCGTCAAAGAAGCGCTCCTTGCAATACGCTCCACGAGATCAGGATTGGAGATATAGAGCCTGCCGAAGGCAATCGCATCGGCTTGACCATTTGCAATGGTAGACTTTCCTGTTTCAGGAGAATAGCCGCCAGCAGATATAAAAGTGCCGCTGAACGATTGTTTGAACAACCCGGAGGTTGACGGGGCGCCGTGGTTCACGACATCTCCACCGCCCGCGCCCGTCGCGCGCGGCTCAATCACGTGGACATAAGCGATGCCACGGCGATCCAACTGATTCAGGACATGTCCGAAGAGTGCGACCGGATCACTGTCGCTCATGTCGTTAAAGGTACCATAAGGCGAAAGACGCACGCCGACACGGCCTTTACCCCAAATCGCGACTGCGATGTCAACGACCTCAAGTAGGAATCGTGCCCGATTTTCAATCGGTCCGCCATAAATGTCGTCACGTTGATTGGTTCCGTCTTGTAGGAATTGATCGAGTAGGTAACCGTTCGCGCCATGGATCTCGACGCCATCAAATCCCGCGTGTTTCGCGTGTTCGCAGGCTTGGCGGTAATCGTTCAGAATGCGCTTGATTTCATCGAGTTCAAGGGCGAGCGGCATTTCGTAATCAGCCTGCGTCCAGGCGGCGGTAAAGACCTTGCCCGTCGGCTTAATTGCTGAGGGTGCCACAGGCGGCCGCCCGCCAGGCTGATGCGAAGAATGCGAGATACGACCGACATGCCAGAGCTGCAGAAAGATTTTGCCCCCTTTGCGATGAACGGCATCCGTCACTAGTTTCCAGCCCGCAACCTGCTCTGGGCTATGAATGCCGGGTGTGCCCGGATAGCCTTGGCCTTGCTGGCTGATCTGTGTCGCTTCTGAGATTATGAGACCGGCGCTGGCGCGTTGGGCGTAATATTCGGCGTTGAGAGTGTGTGGGATATTACCCGGCTGCTTGCTACGCATACGGGTCAGCGGCGCCATGACAATACGGTTGGCAAGTGTGATATCACCAAGTTGCAGTGGGTCAAATAAAGTCGTCATACGGGCACTCCTTCAGGTTATGAATTTTCGACTTAGTCGCAAGGACAGAGCATAGGGCAGCAGCCGAAGGATTTTGAGGAAAACCGTAAATTTTTTAGGGAAGTGAATTTCAAAACGCCGTGACAGCAAGCCGTCAGCAATTTCCTTTGCCGCCTGATCCGGTTCGATGATCAGGGGCATATTAAAATCATTTTTGTTGGTCAGTGGCGTACGCACGAAACCTGGGCTGATCAACTTAATATCAATCGTATCATCGCATTCGGCATGAAGCGTTTCCGCGAGATTGATGATTCCGGCTTTGGTGGCGCTGTAGGGCTGGCCGCCAGGTAGGCCGAAATAGCCCGCTACACTGCCACACAGTGCAAGCTGGCTTCTGGATTTCTGCGCTTTAAGGATTGGGAGCGCCGCATGAACGATATTAAAAGCACCTGTCAAATTTATGTCGATAATTCCTCTGGTCACAGCGAGGTCGAGGGCATCAAGTTTCATCGGAACATAGGCAGCGGCCAGAAAGACGATGCGGTCGATCCGACCAAAAATTGCGAGGATAGCTTGAGCCGTCAGCACTGCCGTTTCTGCATCCGTTGCATCGAACGCGAAGACCTTGTGCTGCACTCCAAGCGAGGCTTGCAAGTTTTCCAGCCCCTCCTTACTACGGGATGAGAGCGCCAGGATAGCGCCTCGCTCGGCGAGGACGCGAGCCAGCGCAAACCCGATGCCGCTGCTGGCGCCGATAAGCCATATGATCTGAT
>CAYOGS010000089.1:0-1567 GCA_964403435.1 uncultured Rhodospirillales bacterium
CGGAGAGCATCTAGCCGAGCTGGAACTGCGCGTCGTTCATCAGCGCCACGTTCAAATCGCGCTGCGTATTTTCCAGCACCTTGGCAGCTTCGGCGACCGCGATGTTCGGCGCCTTGTGCAGCCCAGCAGTAACCACGGCGCCATAGACTTTCTCCATGCGCCCCAGAGATGCTTCATCTTCGGCGGCGATAACTTTGGTAATCGTCTCCAGACGATGCAACTTGTCACCGGGATTGATGCGCTCAGGCGAATAGCCCAGCGTGAAGTCTCGCCCAGGCTGTTTACCGGAAACCGCCGCGATACGCGCCCGGCAGATTTCTTCTGTCAGACCGGGATAGACCGTGGATTCGAACACGATAAGCGGCACTGCCCCCTGCCCGCTATGCTGCTTCAGGGCCTTACCGATGGTGTCACAGGCCCCCAGAACCGGAGTCAAATCCGGCCGCTTGGCGGCGTCAATTGGCGTCGGCACCGTCACGATGATGAAACTGCATTGCGCCAGAGGCGCCGGATCTGCCGTCAAGGTAGCTTTCAACCCCTTGAGTTCCTCGGTGCTGGTTTCATCGGTCCAGTCATGGCCAGCTTGCAGCGCGGCCACGCGCTTCCCATCAATATCGAACCCGATGACACCCGGAAAATGCCGCGCCAGTGCCACCAGCAATGGTAGCCCCACATAACCTAAGCCGATAACGGCAATTTTCTCCGACATGATTCGCCCTTCGTCTTGCTGTTGGCAGAAAGCATGGAATCTGCTGCAACGCAACTCTAGACCACTAGGGAAGCAGGAGTGGCAAAGCGCCGCAAAGCGGCCTACTTTGGGCGCAGTCCTTTGAGGTTTCGGTTACATGTTCATGCGACAATCTGTCCGCCTATCTGTGGTCAGCACTGTGCTGTTGACGGCAGCCTGTGCCACGGTCGGAGGCTATTTTTATGACCCGCCGGCAACCAAACTCAACGACTCTTATCGCGGGGTTTATGAACTCGACCGCCACCATGCGAACCTGTATTTTCGTGTTTCCTATCTGGGGCTAACGCAAATCATGGGGCGCTTTAATGATTTTAACGCTCGCCTGTTTTTTGATGGGGTAAACACTGAAAAGAGTAAAGTTACGGCAACGATCGAGACCAAAAGTCTTGACTCCCAGGACGCTTCCCTCAAGGCAGCCTTGATCGGCGTGGATTTCTTAGACAGCGTCCATTTTCCACAGTTGACTTTCGCCACCGAAGCCATTGTCTGGCACGACTCCGCCCATGCCACGGTCAATGGGATCGTTACGTTACGCGGCATTTCTCGGCCAATCACGCTCAACGTCACATTCAACGGTGGCGGGGTTAGCCTATTGGACGGTCGCAAGCGCTTAGGCTTCAGCGCTGAGGCCAAATTGCGTCGATCTGAGTTTGGCATGACCGCCAATCAGTGGCTAGTCGGCGATACTGTGGAATTGCTTATTGAAACCGAGTTGGTGCGGGCCGGAGAGTTGGCTCCTGATGAGCTGCGGCCTGCTGCAGCTCTCCGGCACTGAAGTCATCACTGTTTAGGGCCGCAGCTTGGCGACCAAGCGTTCGG
>CAYOGS010000089.1:1577-7117 GCA_964403435.1 uncultured Rhodospirillales bacterium
GTATCGCCGAGAACAACCGGGGCAACGGCATCGCGGCCCGCAACGGCTCCACCGTCATCAACTGCTCCGCCCGGCTCAACGCCTTTGCGAACATCGAAGTCGACGGCGATTGCCTGGTGTCGGGAAACGCGTGCGACAATTCCACCTCCTTCCAAGGCGTTGGGATTCGCGCGCTCACGGGTGATAATCGAATCGAAGGGAAAAATATCACGGATAATCGCGCCGGTCTACGCATCGATGGCGCGGGGAACAACGTGGCCAACAACTCCGTCCGCAAACGATCCTTTGCCAATTTGTCCGCCGCAATGATGCCGTCATCATTGCGTGCGGCGATATAACCTGCCAACCAATCAAGCTCACGCGCCATCGAAGGATCGCTTTGCACTGCCTGCATTACACCTGCGCAGGACATATCGGCTATCGGATTGTCCGTCGTAGCCGATTCGTTTGGTGAGGTGGGCTTCACCGACATTTGAGCGATGAGTTTTTGCGGCACTACCGGAGGTTGGTTACCCAAATTTCTCCAGCCCAGCAAATAAGCGGCAATAAGCGTTACCCCCAACGTCAGAGCAAAAACCAGCAATACCTTCATGCAACCTCAGCTATCCTGCGGCTATAAACCACGTTGCAGGAATTGTAACCAACCCGAGAATAGGGACAAGAGGCTCCGCGCTTCATCTTGCGATTCATTCTTATTTATAGTATGACACGATCGTTAAACATTTTTCGGGTGTGCCATGCTGGCAGCGTTGTTGATTGTTTTCCGTGAAGTTCTCGAAGCCAGTCTAATCATTGGCATCGTGATGGCCTCCACGCGTGGCGTGCCATTGCGTAGCCGTTGGGTGGCAGGCGGCGTCGGCGCTGGTATCCTCGGCGCTACCCTTGTCGCATTCTTCACGGAAACGCTATCGGCAGCCCTCGAAGGCGTCGGACAAGATATATTCAACGCCTCTATCCTTGGCATCGCCGTCGCCATGTTGGCTTGGCACAATGTCTGGATGGCGCGCCATGGTCGCGCTATCAGCCAGCAATTCCGTAACCTGGGCCAGGCTGTCAGCGAGGGCAGCCGGACGTTGCTGGCCCTGGCTATTGTCATTGCTGTGGCGGTACTCCGCGAAGGCGCCGAGATTGTGCTGTTCCTTTATGGCATTACCTTGTCTGCAAAGGCCGGGTTCCACCAAGTGATTCTGGGCGGTCTGGGTGGTTTGGCGCTCGGTGCAGTGCTCGGCTTCGGCACATATCGCGGCCTGCTGAAAATACCATCGCGGCATCTGTTTGCCGTCACCAGCTGGCTGATCGCCTTGCTTGCCGCAGGCATGGCCGCCAATGCCATTGGCTATCTCCAGCAGGCTGAAATCATATCGGTACTTGATCGCACGGCCTGGAATACCTCCGGCATCCTTGACCAGCAATCGGTCATCGGCACGTTGCTCCATGCTCTCGTCGGCTATATCGCGCAACCCACCCAAGCACAGGTCTTGGCCTACGCTGCCACCTTGACGGTCATATTTGTCTTAATGCGCCTCTGCGCCCCTCGCCAGTCTCCGGCTATAGCTGCGGTCGCTGGTCATTCGTAGTCAATTGCCGCTCTGGCAATTTTCAAGCGCGCTGCTTCTGCTGGTTGCGCACCTTTCCCTAGCGGCACACAGGGCTTAGCTAAGTTTGTGGGCATGATTTTGCCGTACAGTGAAATTGCTCACGAAATTTAATAAATCGAGCTTCTATTTGGGATCCGTGGGGGATCAATCCCTATTTTGCCAGGACAAGATCCATATTAGGCAAATGTGGTGAAGGAAATGGTCGGAGTAGCGGGATTTGAACCCACGACCCCCAGTCCCCCAGACTGATGCGCTACCAGGCTGCGCTATACTCCGACACGACCACCGGCAACTGGCGGAGGCAAATCGCGCGCACTATAACCAGCGACTAACAGGCCCGCAACAGCTTGTTTACCTCTGAAAATATGAGTTTGGTTATGGCGCTGGCGATGGCTCTGGTTCTGGCGGCAGCGATTCAGTATGTCCTGGCTCGTCCACCGGCTGGTTGGGAACGGTTGGCTGCAAACCGTGGCCTTGAGTGCCATCTGGTGCGGCCTGCTGTGGTGGGTTAGCCGGATCAATCTCCACGCAGCGATTGTCAACGCAGGCGAAAGGCACCACCACCGGCGCGCAGGCCATTTCTGGCTGGGGACAAAAGCGCCGCACAGCCGCCTGCAGTGGCACCAACTTACCGGAATTATCGGCCACCAGTTTGTCACCAAGGATGCCGAGGATGACCGGCGGTGCGCAGTCATCCCCGCGCAGATAATAAGGCTTGCAGTCCGCAGAATCATCGCACAGAAAAACCTGCGGTGGCAGTTGTTCAAAAAATCCGTTTATCATGAGTCGCGCATCTTCACAGCGACTGGCCTGTGCGTAGCCAGCGTGGAATGCGAATGCAATCATGATGGTGGCGGCAAGTGCCCGAACAACAAGCGCAGCCATGCTGCGCTCAAATGCCGGACTGGCGCAGCAAATCGCGAAGCGCCTTCAGTTCGATGAGCAGGCCTTCCAACTCCTCGCGCTTCTTGGCGGTGAGGCCACTAACTTTCGGCTGGGCGGGTACAGCCAAGCCAAGACTCCCCACCTTCTCGACGGCACTATCGGCCTGAGTTGCAGCTGGCGTCGCCGTGGAAATGCGGTTGATAACGACACCGCGATTTTCCTTCAGCAGCTTCTGCACACCCCGGATTGTGTAGCCCTGGTTATAGAGCAGATTCTGAATCTGACGGATGACATTCACATCCTCTGGCCGGTAGTAGCGGCGGCCGCCACCACGCTTCATCGGACGGATTTGAGAAAATTTACTTTCCCAGAAACGCAATACATGTTGCGGCACGTCCAATTCGGTCGCCACTTCGCTGATCGTGCGAAACGCGCCGGGAGCTTTGTTGTCGGCCTTGGCAACGGCAACGCTACGCGGTGGCTTAGCGGCGCTGATGGTTTCAGTTTGTGTGACAGGTATGGTCATAGATTAATCCTCCCGTCCCGTTGGGGCGATTGGCCCGCCGCCCATGCCGCGGCTGATCGCGTCCTTAAGGACATGGCTAGCGCGGAACACCAGCACCTTGCGCGGCAGAATGGGCACTTCTTGACCGGTTTTAGGGTTACGGCCGACGCGTTGCCCTTTGCTCCGCACCTGAAAACTACCGAAGGAAGACAGTTTTACCATCTCGCCACGTACCAACACCCGGCTGATTTCATCCAGCACGATATCAACCATTTCGGCTGACTCGTTACGAGACAAGCCAACCTCTTGGTAGATAGACTCGGCCAGGTGGGAGCGGGTTACGGTATTCTCTGCCATGCAGCGGCTCCAAGAGATTCGGTCACTGATGCATCAGCCTAATACGTTGCGGCAAACCCGTCAAAGAGAAAGAAAATCCGCCTTTTGCGGCAGGAACTCTTAAAGCCGAACCAGCGCCGCTGCCCAGGTGAGACCGGCGCCCATCGCATCGAGCAGAATCACCTGGCCAGGCTTAATGCGCCCATCATGCACCGCCACGCTGAGCGCCAGTGGAATAGAAGCCGCTGACGTATTGGCATGTTCAGCAACAGTTAAGATGACCCGTTCGGCCGGCAGCCCAAGCTTCTTCGCGGTGCCGTCAATGATACGCTTATTGGCCTGATGCGGCACCAACCAGTCAATCTCTTCGGCCTGCATTTGGTTAGCTGTCAGAGCCTCATCCACCACTTCGGAGAGATAGCGCACGGCATAGCGAAAAACTTCTTGCCCCTGCATAGCGACTTTGCCGACCGTGCCCGTGCTGCCGGCGCCGCCAGTGGTATAGAGCTTGTCCCAGTTCTTGCCGTCGCTGTGCAGATGCGTGGAAAGGACACCACGATCGAATTTGTCGCCTTTCCCCTCGCCGGCCTGTAGCACAACGGCTCCGGCACCGTCACCGAAGAGCACACAGGTTCCGCGATCGTTCCAATCCAGCAGGCGCGTAAAATTTTCGGCCCCGATCACCAGCGCGCAGCGCGCCTGGCCGAGGCGGATAAAATTGTCGGCCACCGCGAGAGCATACACGAAACCGGAACAGACGGCCTGCACATCCAGCGCGAAGCCGCGTTCGATCCCCAGGGCACCCTGCACTAAAGCGGCGGTGGCCGGAAAGGTCCGCTCCGGCGTGGTGGTGGCCACGATGATGGCGTCAACAGCGTCAACAGTTAGATTAGCCTGCGCCAGCGCCTGCCGCGCCGCCTGGGTAGCGAGCACGGCAGTCGTCTCGTCATCACCGGCGACATAGCGTTGCGCGATACCTGTGCGCTGCTTGATCCATTCGTCTGACGTTTCCACGCGTTCAGCCAAAGCATCGTTGCTCAACGCGCGACGCGGCAGGGCATGGCCGCAGCCGACGATCAACGAACGGACGACGGTTGTCATGTGGCGCCGCCGGTAGCGACTTCATCCGCCATCGGCTCTTCTGGCAATTGGTCGGCTTCATAGTGCCGCGCGAGCTCCTGCCGAATTTTTTCGTTGAAATCCTGCTCCGCCAAATCTGCAGCCACTGAAATGGCGTTGGCGAAACCTTCATGGTCGGTACCGCCATGGCTTTTGACACACACACCCTCCAGGCCGATGAACATGGCGCCGTTATAACGGCGAGGATCAATCCGGTGTTTCATACGGGTGAGCGCGCTGCGGCCGAGGATATAACCCATCTTAGCCATGAGCGATGATTGGAAGGTTTGACGCATGAAATGTGCCATCAGCCGCGCCGTGCCTTCCAAAGTCTTCAAAGCCACATTGCCCGTGAAGCCGTCCGCCACCACCACATCCACCGTGCCAGCCGGAATATCATCGCCTTCCACGAAACCCACAAATTTGCCAGGCAGCGTCTTTTCGCGTAGCAGCTGTGCCGCGCGGCGCAGATCGTCCCGGCCTTTCACGTCTTCCACACCGATATTAAGAATGCCGATGGTCGGATCGGTCACGCCCAACACCGCCCGCGCGAAAATGGCCCCCATGATAGCGAATTGCACGAGATTCTCGGCATCCGTCTCAACATTGGCGCCGAGATCAAGCATCACGGTCTCGCCCACAATCGTGGGCACGAACGAAGCCATGGCCGGACGGTCAATGCCCGGCAAGGTCCGGAGCACGAATTTGGCCAGCGCCAGCAAGGCGCCAGTATTGCCGCCGGAAACGATGCATGATGCCTCGCCTTCCCGCACGGTATTGATGGCCAGACGCATACTGCTTTTGCGCCCTTGCCGTAAGGCCAGAGACGGTTTCATATCAGCACCGATGACATCCGGCGTATGCCGGAATTCGTACTTGGGTGCTAATTGCGGAAACTGCGCCAGCAGTGGTTGCACCACTGCCTCTTGGCCAAAGATGATGTAATGAAGATTCGGGTGGCGTTCAGCAGCCAAGGCGGCGCCAGCAACGACGCTGCGCGGCGCGTGGTCACCCCCCATCGCATCCAGTGCAATGACGGTGCGTTTGGTGGTCACGGCGGCATCAAGCCGCGGACTTGGTGGCTACCACTTCACGGC
>CAYOGS010000090.1:0-4118 GCA_964403435.1 uncultured Rhodospirillales bacterium
TCTCCACTCGGTCGTCCAGGCTCGTGCGGGTCTTTTCCATTATCTCAAAACCCCAGAACATCGGGTCAGGTTGCTTGTCGGTTTTGAGCAGCGACCGCCCGGTATCATCCACCGCCGCGGTAATGACCGGCTTCACGGCACCGAAAGCCTGTTGTAGTTGGTCTCCTTCCGTCTTCAACTCTACCTCAAGACGCGCAAAATGCTTACCGGTTGTACGGTTGTCTGTCACATCACCTAATGTCACACGCAGCCCCGTCTCTTCGGCAATAGGCTCGGCACGTAGCGTGGATGTCACCGCATTCTGGGCAAAAGCTGGATATGACAAAGGCAGCATTGCTATCGATGCCAGGACTAAAAGCGAATGATGACGCATTTGGGTTTCCATGTCAGTCCAATGAAATATTGTCGGAGTTAGAACGGCATTTTGAAGCCTGGCGGCAACTTCATGCCGCCCATGGCTTTTTCCGTTTCCGCCGCCGTCAAGGCGTCAACTTGGGTCTTGGCATCGCGTAGCGCCGCCACAATCAAATCTTCCAACATCTCAACCTCGTTGGGATCTACGAGTGTTGGCGCGATCTTCAATCTCCGCACCACCCCCTTACCGCTCACCGTCACTTGTATCTGGTCATTGGCCGCTTTGCCGCACAACTCCACCTGTTCCAGCCGTTCTTGCACATCGGCCATCTTGCCTTGTACGTCATGGGCTTGCTTCAAAATTTGCATGATATTCATTCGTCTTGTTCCTCACGTGGTTCCAAAGCGGCTTCCGACGTCGCGCTGGTCTGTTCCGCATCCTCAGCGGGCGGCAGCACTATCGGCAGCCGGATATTGGCGAGTTTCGCGCCTGGAAACAAGGCCAAGGCCTGCTGCACCAGCGGATGTTGTAAGACTGCTTCGCGCCGCACGGCTGTCTGCTCTTCCGCCCGCTGCGCCAACGTCTTGCCATCTGCAGCGGCACGAGTAACCGTCACCATCCATCGCGTTCCGGTCCAGGCACTCAGCCGTTGCGAAGTCTTGCTGGCGAGGTCGGGGCTGGCCTGCGGTGCCAGCGCGATTTCCAGCCGCCCGGTTTCAAACCGTACCGGCTGCGCGTAATTGTAAAGCTCGGCGTAGAGCTGCACTTCTTTTTGTTGCGCGAACATGGCTACTAGTGCCGCGAAATCCTGCGGTTGAGGACTGAGTTTGGCTTGCGGCGCCGTGACGGGCGCTGGCTGAGCAGGCAAGTCATGCTGGACGGCTAGCGCCAGACTGCCGTGCGCCATGGTACCGCCATTGCCGCCGCTACCCAAAGATGGCGCTGATACCGTCAGCGTCTCCTGCTGCAATTGTTTGATTAAATCACCAGGCGGCGGAAGAGCAGCGGCATAGGCTAGCCGAATTAACACCATTTCGGCAGCAATGGCCGGATTGTCGGCCCGTTGCACTTCATCAATGCCCTTGAGCAAAATCTGCCAGGCGCGCGTGAGCGCCGGAATTTCCAGCGTCGCCAGCGTGGTCAGAAAATCCTTTTCCATCTGTGGCGTTGCTTCGCTTTGCCGCAGGTCAGGGACCAGTTTAGCACGCGTCAGGCCATGCACCTGTTCTGCAATATCCTGCAACAGTATCAAGGGGTCGGCGCCGTTCTGTAGCAGTGCTGCATAGGCCAGCAGGCCATCACGCATTTCACCCAGAAGCAGATGCCGCGCTAGCGCTAACAGGCGCGACCGATCGGCTAGTCCTAACATCTCCTGCACGGTCTCCGCGTCCACCGTGCCCTCAGCGCGGGCGATGGCCTGGTCAAGCAGGCTCAACCCGTCGCGCACCGAGCCGTCGGCAGCGCGGGCGATTAATTGCAGTGCTTCTTGTGCTACAGTTACCGACTCTTTCTCTGCAACCTGTGCGAAGTGCTGCGCTAGCACCCCGGCTTCCACCCGGCGTAGATCGAAGCGCTGGCAGCGCGACAGCACGGTGACAGGCACTTTGCGGATTTCTGTGGTGGCGAAGATGAACTTGACGTGCGGCGGCGGCTCTTCCAGCGTCTTCAGCAACGCGTTGAACGCGTTCTTAGACAGCATATGCACTTCGTCAATGATGTATATCTTATAGCGGGCGTTCACGGGATTGTAGCGCACACCGTCAATGATCTCGCGGATATCGTCCACACCAGTGCGCGACGCGGCGTCCATCTCCAGCACGTCCACATGCCGATCGGCGGCGATCGATAGGCAATTGGCACATTGATCACAAGGCACTGGTGTTGGTCCACCCTGCCCGTCCTCGCCCACGCAATTCAAAGCCCGCGCGATGATGCGCGCCGTGGTGGTTTTTCCAACGCCGCGCACGCCCGTCAGCATCCAAGCTTGCGCCAGTCTGTTCGTACGGATGGCGTTGGTGAGCGTCCGCACCACTAGATCTTGGCCGATCAGTTCCGTGAAGTTGCGTGGCCGGTATTTGCGCGCCAGCACTCGATAGGCCGCTGTGGTCGCCGGCGTCAACGCGGGTTCAGGCTCAACCAAATCTGGGAACAGCGCGCTCAAGACCCAGGCTCAATCCGTTCAAAAATCATCTGGAGTATCTTCAGGACACTATAGAGAAGGCAAAGGTGGGGGATTGGACAACGACCCGCTGCCGAATTCGTTACGGTTGCTGCCTCTCGGCCCTGGCCGGGTTAGCGAAAGCAACGTCCACCGCCAACCCCCCGCTGCCTTATAGCGCAGAAAAGGTGAATAGGCATAACAAAAATCGACGCATTAACCTTTACTCGCCGGCCAATTTTCTCCGGCACGGGTTCCAACCACCAAGACTTATCAACAAGCTGCCAAGAATAATGATCTCCGTCAATTCTGCCGCTTAGTTGCTTTCCGTAAAGGCAAAAAAACGCTATTTTCTCACGGTAATTCACCGGCTATGGTCAGGATGTCCACAGCCTTTGCCATAACCCGGGTGACTGTGGCACGCAGACGTGGGCAAAACCCTAACGGCTTAGGTTTCGGTTGATGATTTTGCCTTTTATTCTTCCGGACACGAGTTTTACACTTCTAGTGGAAGCGGAAGGTGCCTGGCTATGGCACGCAGCGCATTGCCCCAAACCTTTGTTTGCCAAACAAGCTTCAGAGGCGCGTGATCTGGCGCAGATTTTGCTAGCCAATCCGCGCAGTGGGGTCACGGTGGTGGCCGACGATGCCGGCCAGTCCATCCTGCTGGACAATATGCCGCTGCACAGTGGCCTCGATCGCCGGCAACTCATCGTGCGCCGCGTACAACAGCATTTCCCTGACAATCAATTCGCCGCTTGCATCGCCGGTCAACGACAAACTGATGTCGAGCGACTCAGCATTCTGTATCTGCCAACTGGCTGTGCCACAGAAACCTGGATGCAATGGCTTTCAGTTCTGCCTAATCCGCCGGGTGGCACGATTATCAGTACCAAAATCGCCGCCCATCTACTGTGGCGTTTGGCTGGCAATGACTTAGCCACATGGATGCACGGCTTCATCGTCACCGATAAAGGCTTGCGTCACACTGTCTTGCACGAAGGCCAGCCGGTCTTGACATTGATGCTGCCCTTGCCGGATCAATCAGCGCAGGCGGTGGCGACAGCGATGCAGCAGGCGTTGCAATCGGCGCACCTTTACCTCGCGTCTCATGGCTGGCGCGAAGATGCCAGCGAGCAGGTCGTTGGCATCGTCGAGTCTGCTGAGTTGAGTGGTGTGCGGCAAGCTCTACCCCCGGCGTATTTGATGCTCACGCCGGCCGAAGTGGGGCGTTGGCTGCATTGCCGCCGTGAAACTAGTGATTGGCGCTTACTCTATGCCGTAACAGCCCAACAATTCCGTAGCGCACTGCATCCGCTGGTGCTGCAACATGAATTGGATGTTTTACGCCACGGCCAGATCGCCGCACTCGGTAAGATAGCGGCAATGGCTTTGCTGTTGTCTGGCGGCTTGCTTACGGGGTATCGTGGATGGGAATATGCCGCGGCACGGCAAGGCCTGATGGTCGCGCAAGCCGAGCAATCTAGTATCAGTAAGGAGATGGCGGATAGCCGCGCAGCGATGGGGGATGTCGCGAAGGCCCGCACCCGACTCCGCCAGGCTAAACTCATGCAGACCAACATGGCCAGCCCCACGCCATGGCCA
>CAYOGS010000090.1:4128-7104 GCA_964403435.1 uncultured Rhodospirillales bacterium
CGACAATAGCATGGGGCAGCAGATGCGGCTTAATGAGCTGTTGTGGGAAGCTGGGAACGGTCAAGCAAACCCGCGAGCCCTAATGAAACTACGCCTGCTGTCACCGGAAAATGACAAAGATACCATGCAGCAGGAGGCAGTGCGCCTCTATTACAAATTCACCAAGGATTTGCGGGACAATCTGCCGGGAGCGAAACTGAGTACACTACGCACTCCCTACGGACTCGATAACGACCAGCGATTCGCTGATGCCGCAATGCTGCAGACGGCAGCCACCCGTGAAGCCACAGCTGAATTGGAGGTGGTGCTGCCATGATGGGATTTGCGCATCATCGTTCCTGGTTAATTATCGGCGCTGCCGGACTTCTGCTGCTTACTGTGATCACACCGGGACTCACGTTCTGGCGGGATCATGCACTGGCGGAAAAGGCGCTTCTCGGCAATTCCAATGCGCTCGCTTTGCGTGAAGCTCGAGCGCTGAAGAAAGATTTGCAGGAAGAAGCTGAGTTGCGCCGCGCTATCGGCGAAAAGGCGTATCAGGCACTCTTCACGCCCCCGCCGCGCGCCCGGTTGGTAGAAGCTTTCCGCATAATCGCGCGGGATACTGGATTGCATGATTTCGCTTTGGACATGAAAGAGGCTGACAAGCTGCCGGCCGATAAACTCTGGCACCAGCCCGGCGACGAACTACTGAGCACGATGCTGGTGATCAAGGCCGGCGCGACGAATGACAATAGTATTTTCAGATTTACCCAGCAAGCGCTGGAAAGCCTGCCCGGATATATCAAACTCGACAGTCTGACCTTGCGTCGTCGTAATCCTACAAAAATTACCGAACCGGTGATGATTGAGGCCGAACTGAAAATGCGATGGTTCGCACTGCAGGATCCGCTGCAATTTGCCCGCCAGCCATGAAGTCTTGCTCATCTGTTCGGCTGCTTGCAGTTATGTGTCTGGCAGTGCGGGCCCAGACGGACGCTCTGATGCGCTTCCTATTTGTCACGTCGTCTGCGGCGGTGTCCTGTTCGGTGAGCAGTTCGACCAGAAAGCAATTGTTGCCCAACTCGTAGCAAATTATGGCTCAAGGCCATGATATCACACCCAGCACCGTCAGTCCGCGCTATGCGCCAGATACTCAATACGCGCCTTAACTGCGGGCAATGACATCGGAAGCGTGGCCTTCCAGCCGGTGCGGCTATAAGCCTCAAGCGCTTGGTGATACAGTGCTAAAGCCTGCCGTCGGTCGCCGCGCTTGTCGGAGATGATAGCCAGATTGAGTCGTTGCGCCGGATTGTTTTTATCTAATGCCCAGGCTTGTTCCTGGTTGCTCTGTGCTGCACCAAGATCGCCGGTGATCGTATCCAGTACGGCCAGCGCGGACAATGCCGGGGCATAGTCGGGCTGACGCAGTAACACATCCGTCAACACTGAACGGGCTGCAGGTGCATTTATTGGTGTCAGGGACTGACCATATGCGGTGGCAATCGCATTGTCGGTGGGATATTTACTATGCAAATGTCGCCATTGCGCCAGCGCCACAGCGCCGGCACCCATGCTTTGCAGCGCCGTGGCCTTGCCGACCAGCGCCACTTTGTCGTTTGGACGGCGGCGAAGGATGGATTCATACGCAGCTAAAGCCTTGACTGGATCGTCTTGGAGTTGTTGCGCCATGGCTCCTTCCGCCCGTGCTAAGGAGATCTGCTGCGCAGCGCGTTGTACCAATATTTCTGCCTTCTCACGCTTTGCAACGGCTAACGGCTGCACATTAGGCTTGATCTGGTTGGCGATGGCATTGACAACCGGTGCCGGCAATTGCGCCTGCACTTGATTACCCGTCAGGGGGCGTGTGTCAGCAATTCCACCTGTGTCGTCGGGCGCCGCATTAATCGCTATCCCGTTGCTAATGTCCGGTGCTACTTCAATATTTGCTGGGTCAGCTGCGCTCACCCGTTCTGTTGTAGGGAGTGCCGGTTCAACCACGATGGGTACTGGCGAGGACATCAGGTTGTCGCGGCTAAGGTAGCGTGTATCGGTATAATCACGCGGAGTCGAGGCCGCCTTTTGCACCAACATGATGCCGACGATAACGACACCCCCCATCATGCCGATAAACAGCACTGTGGCCAATCCCAGCCAGCTACTGCGCGCCGGGGCCACGGCAACGCGAGAAACCGTCCGTGTCATGGGCTGCTGCGCCGCGACGGCGGCGCGATGTTCTTGCGCGGCTTGGTTGAGGGCAGCGAAGAGTAGGCTCATGGCGCATACCTCATGTTATCAATGCCCCGTGGCAGCTGCAGCCCGGGAGTCCAGGACAAAATTCTGGCCGCAATAGGGGCAACTCAGACTGCCGCTCGCGGAAATACTCAAAAAAACGCGGGGATGTCCCGCTGAACCGCCACCGCCGTCGCAGGCGACGCGTCGCGTGGTCACGACGATGCGCTCATCCGTTTGCTGCATCATACGGCGGACACCAAGGCTAAGAGGTCAACGTGGCGACTAAATGCGGAACAATTGCTGCGAAGGGGTTATGCCAGATGCATTAACCCTAATGCAAAATTTTTATGAACGCAACCAGCTAATGTAGTGGATGAAATGGTAGCGTGAATGACATGAATTTGTTGCGTTCAAATGCCGCACTCCACCTGCATTTCACTACACATGCTCATTGCAAATAAAAAATGGCGCGACTCGAATGCGTCGCGCCATTTCTTCAATCTATAATTCTGCCAACGCCGTGCCGCTATTTCGGTGCAGCAGCGGGTACCTTGCAGGAATCGGGAGAATACAGGCACGTCGCGTAAACAACAAATTTGCTGTTCCAATACACCGTAGGACACTGCGGACCTGGCTGCGGAATTTGCGCGGCGGACATGGCCAGCTTACCGAAGGTATCATTATCCAGCGGGACTTCAGACCGCTTCCCGCCTTCTCCAGGGATGGATGCGATAATCTTGTCATTGGTCTTATCAAAACGCA
>CAYOGS010000091.1:0-5478 GCA_964403435.1 uncultured Rhodospirillales bacterium
TCGGCCTGTTTTTTCGTCCAGCCAATGACGCTGAAGGTCGAAACCTCCACTCGATTGCACTTTCGTGCCCGGCTTATCGAGGTCTTCGATCTTCTCAAAATACTCTGCCGATCTTTGGGGCCGTTCATGCCAGAAATATCCTGCCGTACCGACATTGAACGCCGCAAGTATCAATTTGCTCATTGACTGTCCGGCAGCTTGAATGTCTTTGATATTGATGTGATCGCCTAAAGTCAGCTCAAGCAGCAGTTCGCTATTGTTCACGAAATGAAGTTTGGCCAATGGAATGCCGTCATTCCATATCTTGAGCGTATTCGCTCTAATCGAATGGGATATACAGTAAACACGCATTTTCAGTCGCCAGCGTTCGCGGGGCGGAGCAGACTCATCGGGAATACGCGCCAGCTCTGCGGCAAGCAATTCCTGTTCGTGCTGCGCGATTTTCTCGAACTCTGCTTTTGCCCAGTTTATCCATTTTCGCGGCTCGTTTTTGAATTCCGCGTATTTCTGGACGAAGGCCTGACTGAACAGGAGATTGCGCTTTTCTTCGTCGTTGATAACATCAAAGAACCAATCGCTTAACTCGTTCTGCGCTTCGACGTCTCGCGCCGGTTCGTCGATTGCTAATTGCAAATGCTCTTTGGCAATCGTGAGCAGTGACGTCACTTCCTCAAGCTTCACGGCATCCTTCGGCGCCGTTACATCACCTTCAGTTTCGGTGCCGGTATATAATCCAGCAAGGCGTTGCTCATGCGCTTTATCTGAGAATTCTTTCAACATTTTAAATTTCTCAGGGTCGATTTCTTCGCCTTTGCTAAAAGCTGGCGACCAAAGCCCCCATAGCAATTTGAAAGCATGATCGTCCAGCCGCTTATCGATCCAGCTAACATTGCGCTTCCCAGCACACGCTTCTCGCGACGCCAGCAAGCCTGCTTTTCCAATTTCTTCGAGCGCCAGTAACGTAAGATGAAAAGCGATATTCGGTAATGGATTGCTGCCAGCGAGAGCGCGCTCCGCTGCGTCGATTAAATCCCGCGCGTGATTACAGCATGCCGTTTGCTGTGCGAGCAGCCGCATTGAACGTGACTTTTCAGGTTGTTGAGCGGGCAAGGACATGACGCACCTGCAAATTGGACACGATTCATTCTACATTAGAAAAAGATAAAGCAAAATCGTACACCTATCTTGCCGGAAAAGCCGTTTCCTTTGACGATTCACAAAAGGACAGCGATTATATCGTCAGAATTTTGAGGGGAGATCGAGAGATTCCCGTTAGGGGTGAAAGATGATTGATTGGGAATGGGAAAGTTTTGAACACTATATGACGTCGAAAGAATTTAATTTTACCGACGTCGGCCCGCTTTGCGGCCCGATAAGAAACTTCACCCTCGCACGGAATGAGAAGCTTACCCTTGTCCTGGACGCCGAGTCAGCGGCGGACTCGACAAGCAATGCCGCGCAATACCCCCTCGGCACCGTGCGCCTCAGTGAAGAGAACGCGACATTATTGAACGCGACCGGCGAAGTGACTGCTACCTTGTTTGGCGTTCAGCCACACTCGCCCGAGCGCACCTATAATGTCAAAACATCAGGTGGAAAAACCCGGCAAATCGCATCGATGCACCGGCTGAAAGGAGAAGCACTTAATCCCAACGAAGCGGTTTACACGATCGAATGGCTGTCGAATGTCAGCCGTCATTATTTCTGGCCCAACACAACTGACATTGACGAAATCACGACGAAAAACATAAAACTTGGGCAGGAGGACGACGCGCCGGTTATGAAGCACAAGCTGACTCGCGGCGGCGGCGCTCGAAACTGCGCCAAGCTGACTGTCGCCGGTCATACGCTATATCTCTGCCACATGGGGGACGAAAAAGCTGCGAAAGTACGCGACCCGGCTTTCATTCTCTATGTAAACGCGCCGCCTTATGAAATTCGCGAGAAAATCCGAATAATCCTGTCATACCTGATGGGCAGCTATTTCGCTTATCTCGGCTATTCGACCTTCTGCAAAGACTGGCACCTGAAAGAATACGAAGCCGTCAGTTCCTATGCGCTGGGAGGCAGGGCCTATGAAATGCCGCCATGCCCACCAGCCTCAATGGGGACGAAATTCGAGCGCGGCATCGATCAGCAAGTTCTGTCCAAAATGGCGACCGCCATTTTTACCCACTATGACGATCTGAATTTTCGGAGTCTGCATTGGGCACTCTATCATGCGCTCGCAGCAACATCCCATATTGCGCCAGTTCATTATGGAGCTGCAATCGAGGCGCTTCAGAAAGCGTACGTCGAGGCCAATCCCAAAAAATTCAAGACCGCTCTAATGGAAAAAGAGGAATTCGCAAAGGTACAAGGCGCGGCACTTGAAGCATTAGAGACGTCCAAGGCGGAACCTTCTGAGAAAACAATTATGACGAACAAGATTTCGAATCTAAACAGCAAACCACAATCGCGGTTGGTGGAAGAAGTTATGGCTGACCTTGGCTTGCAGTTAAGCGGCATCGAAATGGAGGCTTGGCAACACCGTAACAATGCGGGGCATGGAAAGGCAGCGAAGCCTGAAGACTCTGCGAAGCTGATACGGGAAACCAAACTTCTTTGGGTTCGCTTTAATCGAATGCTGCTCGCGATGACGGGAGCAAGTGACGTATATATAGATTATTATTCTTTGAACCACCCGCATCGACGGCTTCCCGACGAAGTCCCCGATAATCGAGATCCCCCCGCCTAAGCCTGCAATAGACGATGTGAGCGAGTTAAGGTGTCAGTATGTGTTTCATCATTCTATGAGGCATTATATGAGTTCTAATCGTATCAATTAGGGGGGGCTCCAATTGGGTGCAAATCTGGGCACCCATAACAAGATGATTTTGAAAACCCAGAAAGATCCCGAACTGAACTAAAGTCGTATTTCTTCTGACAGAGTATGTTTCGGCGGCGGGAAATCCACGCTGCTAGGCACATTAGAACAACGCGGGACTATATGTGTTGAGGAAATCGGGCGTCAATCGTGCGCCAGCAGAACATGATCGCTTTGGCCTTTATAGATGAGCCATCGCGTCAGACATCAAATTTCTGGCTAAAAGCGATTGAAGAAGGCAGTATTTGCCTGGGGGCTACGTGACGAAAAGCGAAAACGACCAGAGAGCAAGCCAAATTGGGGAGTTGAACCCGCCCACACCGTGGCCGGGTGCGAACGCTCGCTTGCTCGGTCTAGGCGTCGGATTGCCAATATCAGCTCTCGATCGTCTCGCAAATTTCAGCGCTGCGGACTTCGAACGCTTCACTCTGGAATGGGCGTCTGATTATCTGGCCGTGAAAAGGCCAGAAATCGTCGAGGTTCAACAGCGCGGGGGCGCAGGCGATAAGGGCCGCGATGTAATCGCTTGGCATGATCCAAACTCCGTCCCGGTGCGCAAATGGTCGCTTTATCAGTGCAAACACTACGGCTCAGCGCTGGGGGCTGGCACAGCGGCGGCAGAAATCGGCAAGGTGCTGTTTTACAGCCACCGTGGCGACTACACCTTTCCGGCAGAGTATCACTTCGTAACTCATAAGGGCGTGACCTCGCCGTTTCAGGACCTGTTGGATCAGCCCGAGGACCTCCGAAAGTTCGTCATCGATAATTGGGACGAGCATTGCCGGAGCAAAATCCGTAAAGATCCCGTCGCGTTGACGCCCGAACTCAAGGCCTACATCGAAAGTGTCCCATTCACGGCTTTCCGTGCGAAGCAGCCGCTGACCCTTCTGACCGAACACGCCCAGACGAGATATCATCTGACAATTTTTGGCGCACCGTTGATCGAGCGCCCCAAGCCGCCCGAGCCGCCATCCGAGGTGGCACCAGGCGAGAACGAGTATGTCACGCAGCTCATGGAAGTGGTTTCAGCGGACATCGGCCACATCGTGACGAATCTGACTGATTTCCTGGATTCGGAAAAACATCGCCGATTGTTCGATCGATCGCGCCTGACGTTCTATCATGCCGAAGGCCTCAAGGAGCTGGCGCGGGATCAGATGGCTGACATTGCGTTTTTTGATACGCTCCTGAAGGAGTTCCACGATGGTCTATATCACTGGCACACGGGCGAGCCTGACGGCTAGTCTCGGCTGATCCAGACCGTTAAGGCTTCCCAGAACATACAGCTCAGCAAACACGCGCTCGAGCCGCACGTTCTCCCGAACGACCGAGAAGGTATGTGCCATCAGCTGGCGAACAAAGGGCAGGTCCGGTGGTGCGACAAATGAGCTTGCCAGATCAACCGGTGCGACCCTTCAACACCCCGATTGAGTCGGGCTTACGGCTTCTTTTCGCGCTTGATGAAGCCAAGGGAGAAGCCTTCGATCTCCAGCGTCTGGTTTCATACGACTATCTTCTTGTCCACTCCGGCGATGTGGAGGACGGACCGGCGAGCCTTCACCCTGCCGTGCCGTTCAGAGGGGGAGAGCTTCTGGTAAAGCGCGAACTCGTACTTGCGGGTCTTGATGCCATGTTTGCGAAGGAGCTTTTGGAGAAAAATTTTGAACCCACCGGTATTTGCTATCGTGCCAGTGCGCTCACGGGCGCGTTCCTAAAGTTGCTCATATCAGCCTATTCATCCTCACTGCGAGCGCGGGCATCTTGGGTGGTTTCACGCTTTGCGACTTACACGGACGAAATGCTCGAAAGCTACATGACCGAGAACGTGGGCAGCTGGGGCGCGGAATTTGACCGTTTGGCGGCCATCAAGGAGCTGCAACTGTAATGCTCCAGATTAGGGAAATTCGCGTAAGCGGTCCAAATTTCGAAGACGCCTCGGTCAAATTCGGCCCCGGCCCGAACGTTATCGCCGGTGAATCAGACACTGGCAAAAGCTATCTGCTTCATTGCCTTGATTACATTTTCGGAGCCGAGGAGCTGAAAAAGCGCATCCCGCAAGCCGAACCCTATGACGAACTGAAAGTCGAATTTCAGAACACGGGAGGTGACTATCTTACCTTGGTTCGCAGCCTTTCGGGGGGGGATCTTACGGCGTATCGTTCCCAGATCGACGCGATCAACGGAGATGGTGAGACGATCGCACCCCGGCGGCACGGCACAAGCAAGGCCGATGACGTAACATCGGTTCTCTTTCCTTTCGCGAGCATCAAGGAAGCAATGCTCCGCAAGGATAACGATGGGAAAGTGCAGCGGCTCACCATCCGTACATTCTTGCCAACGATAATCGTCGACGAAGTCTCTGTGATCGAAGAGCAATCACCCGTTCTTGGACGGGCAGGGTTTGACGAGACGGCGCGGAAGCGCACGTTCGCTTACATGCTCTCTGGCAAGGACGACTCCAGTGTCGTCGCCAGTGAAAAGAAGGCGATCGTCACGGCTCGTTTGAATGCCCAACTCGCGCTGATCGATGACCTGTTGACACCGTTAGAGCAACAGCTCCAAGTCATGTCGACCGATCAGACAGAGGATTCGATCGAGAAAATCGAAGAGAC
>CAYOGS010000091.1:5488-7079 GCA_964403435.1 uncultured Rhodospirillales bacterium
CCGACGAGCTTGCCGCCATCGAGACGGAACGCGCGACCTTGCTGAATGAGCGCGATACCGCGAGCGACGTGAGAACCAAAGCCGAAACTCAAGTCATGGCGATTGATCAGTTGCTGACGCGATATCAGCTTCTCAGCGAGCATTATACGTCCGACCTGAGCCGCTTGGATTTTATCGCAGAAGGTACGCATTATTTCGATAGCTTGCAAACCGTCATCTGTCCGCTCTGCGGCCAGAATATGGACGACGAGCATGCCCATAAGGCTGTTCAGGCCAGTGCAGATGTCTACGCGGCCGCCAGAGCGGAAGCCGCAAAAATACTCGCACAGCGTGCTGACTTAGAAGAAGCCATTGGCAGCTTGGAACAGCGGCGCGAAGCGCGCGACGCGGAACGGATGAATGCACTAGCCGCGCATCAGCGTACCGAACTCAAACTGACCAGCATTTTGCAACCTGCTGCCGCGAACAGCACAGCGCAGCTTCGTCGCCTCAATGCGCGGCGGTTGGAGTTGGAATCGGCCCGCAACACGAGCGACCAAGTCGAGACCTTGCGCGGGCTCAAAGCCGAGATTGAGCAGAGCAACACTGGTAAAGGCAAGGCCAAGAAGCAGTGGGAAAGCCTGCCCGGAACCTCCTTGCTCGCATTCTGCCAGGAAGTCGAAGCGGTCCTCAAAGAATGGAAATGGGAAGGCGATGGCCGCGTCGAGTTTGATGAGAAGAGTTTCGATATCAAGGTCGATGGGCAGACTCGACAATCTCATGGCGCGGGCTTCCGAGCTGTATTGTATTCAGCCTTCGTAATTGCGTTGGCGCGCTATTGTCTGAACAACAATCTACCCCATCCCGGCTTCGTAGTCATTGACAAGCCATTAACGAGCTATAAGCGGCAGGGTGCGAGAAATGTGGAGGGGCCTGACAGCACAGTAAGTTCCGGCGTCGAGGCAGCTTTCTGGGATTCACTCACCAAAATTACTAAAGGCGTGCAGATCATAATCGTGGAGAATAAGGAGCCGCCTGCCAGTGTGGCCGCCGCCGTCCATTATGAATGGTTTGCTGGAAATGAAGCCGGACCCGGCGTTCGGGTTGGTTTCATCCCCAAGGCACCGGGCAACTAGACCACTTCCCAGTTACCGTCGATGCCTTTTGGCAACTCACGCCGGTCGACAGGGGTACTTGTCGTAAACAGGTAGCACCAACAGGCCGGACACACGCCCGCAACACTTGCTTTTTCTTCTTACGTCACATTCACTTTGACATGTCGGGGTCGTCGACACATGAACTAAACGAAGGCTGAGCAGAGGGTGATGGAGTTTGCGTTTGTAAAACTGGAGTATCTTCAACTCTCCCGGCATATTGTAACGCGTGTAAGCGTTGCGAATACAGCCGAAGATAAGTGTGACACCAAGCATTGTCTTGGGGAAATCGGCGGTGGTTTGATTGTCTATTGTAGTCTCAATATTATTTGTGGGTTGCGTTGTGAGTTGTCGAATAGCGAAGTGGCGCAACATATTGATAATAAACGAATAAATAACAAATAATGGCGTCCCCTACGGGATTCGAACCCGTGTTACCGCCGTGAAAGGGCGATGTC
>CAYOGS010000092.1:0-7037 GCA_964403435.1 uncultured Rhodospirillales bacterium
GGCTCGCCGCTGGCGCTCGGTTATGGCGATGGCGAAATGTATCTGGGGTCCGACGCACTGGCTCTGGCGCCGCTCACCAACCGCATCAGCTATCTCGAAGAAGGCGACTGGGCAGAACTGCATCCTGGTAAGGCGATTATCCACGATGCCAACAATAATGTGGTCAAACGTGCGGTACAGCAGGTCACGCTCTCCGGCGCTATGATCGGGAAGGGGCAGTATCGCCACTTTATGCTCAAGGAAATTTTTGAACAGCCGGCGGTTATCGGTGACACGCTGAACGCCTTAATGACGGCGGAGAACCAGCTACGGTTGCCGGAGCTGCCTTTCGCCTGGCAAGATGTACCACGCCTCACCATCATCGGTTGCGGCACGGCTTATTATGCCGGCATGCTCGGTAAATATTTTTTTGAGCAGTTGGCCGGTTTGCCGGTTGAGGTGGATATCGCGTCCGAATTTCGCTATCGCGGCGCGCCACTGCCCAAAGGCGGTGTTACCATCGCTGTATCTCAGTCTGGAGAGACGGCAGATACACTGGCCGGAATCGCTTATGCTAAGCAGCACGGGCAGAAAGTACTGACGGTCGTCAATGTGCCACAAAGTACTATGGCCCGACAGGCGGATGTGGCGGTGCCAACGCTGGCAGGGCCGGAGATCGGCGTCGCCTCCACTAAAGCCTTCACCACCCAATTGGTCGTGCTGCTGACGCTGGCGGTGGCGGCCGGGCTGGCTCGCGGCAAGCTACCGCAGGAGCGGGCGGAAAAAATCCTGCAAGCCTTGCGTGAGGTCCCGGCTTTGGTGAATCAAATTGTTCAGCAGCATGATCGGCTGCAGCAGCTGGCGCATGAAATGGCGGAAGCGGGTGACGCAATCTTCCTCGGTCGTGGACTACTCTTTCCCATCGCACTGGAAGGGGCACTGAAACTCAAGGAAGTGTCGTATATCCATGCTGAAGGCTTTGCTGCTGGTGAGTTGAAACACGGTCCAATCGCGCTGATTGATGAAAATATCCCGGTCATCGTCATGGCGCCGCATGACGGTTTGTTCGAAAAAACCGCGTCAAACCTGCAGGAAGTTACGGCCAGAGGGGCAAAAACCATTGTATTAACGGAGGGGCGCACCATTGAGCAGCTGGGTTGTAAGCCTCACCGCGTCATCGCCATGCCGGAGGCCGACCCGGTCGTATTGCCCTTGCTTTATGTCGTGCCGCTCCAGCTTTTGGCCTATTATACGGCGGTGGCCAAAGGGACTGACGTGGACCAGCCAAGGAATCTAGCCAAAAGCGTTACGGTCGAGTAAAGATAGCGGATACGCTATCTATTGAATGGTTTAATGATGACGCCTCAACCAGTTCTTAAACCGCAGCCCGCTCCTGGCTGGACGCCGGATTCTTGGCGCGAGAAAACAGCCAAGCAGCAGCCGGTCTATCCTGATGCGGCTAAGTTGGCCGCCGCCGAGCAGCGCTTGGGGCGGATGCCACCGCTGGTCTTCGCAGGCGAGGCGCGGCGATTGCAAAAGTCGCTGGCTGACGTGTCGCGCGGCGAGGCCTTTCTCTTCATGGGTGGCGATTGCGCTGAAAGTTTCGCCGAGTTTGCGGCGGTGAATATCCGCAGCTTGTTCCGTGTGATGCTACAAATTGCGATCGTGCTGACTTTCGCCGGCGCCACACCCGTGGTGAAAGTGGGGCGTGTGGCCGGGCAGTTCGCCAAGCCGCGCTCCGACGATACAGAGACGCGCGATGGCGTGGCTTTGCCAAGCTATCGGGGCGATATCATCAATGCGCTGGAGTTCACCGAAGCCGCGCGCACGCCGGATCCGCAGCGGATGGTGGAGGTCTATAACCAATCCGCCGCCACGTTGAACCTTCTGCGGGCTTTCGCTCAGGGCGGCTATGCCGACTTGCACGAAGTGCATCGCTGGAACCTGGATTTCGTAGCCAATAGCCCGCTCGGTGCACGCTATGAGGATTTGGCAAAGCGGTTGGACGAGACGCTGGCCTTCATGGCCGCCTGCGGTATGACCGGCGCCACTGTCTCGCAGATCCGCGAGACGGATTTTTACACGGCGCACGAAGCATTACTTCTGCCGTATGAGCAGGCTTTGACCCGCGTCGATAGTACGACAGGCGATTGGTATGATGTCTCGGCCCATCTGTTGTGGATTGGCGACCGCACGCGGCAGCCGGACGGTGCACATGTGGAGTTTGCACGCGGTGTGAAGAATCCGATTGGGTTGAAATGCGGTCCATCCATGCCGGTTGATGACGTGCTTCGGCTTTGCGATATTCTGAACCCTGAGAATGTTCCCGGCCGCTTGACGCTCATTGCTCGTATGGGTGCGGAAAAAATCGCCAAAGGTTTGCCGCCGCTTTTGCGCGCCGTTAAGGCAGCGGGGCGCAATGTCGTGTGGTGTTCTGACCCGATGCATGGTAACACGCATGTGGCTGCCAGCGGCTACAAGACGCGGTCTTTTGACAGCATTTTGGCCGAGGTGAAGGACTTTTTTGCCCTTTGTCAATCCGAAGGCGTCTATGCCGGTGGCATCCACCTGGAAATGACTGGGCAGGATGTGACCGAGTGCCTTGGTGGCGCCCAACAGATCGTCGATGGTGACCTGGCCAGCCATTACATCACGCATTGCGATCCGCGCTTGAATGCCAGCCAGGCGTTGGAGCTGGCTTTCCTGATCGCAGATGCTTTAAAGAAGCTGCGGACGAAGTGAGTAGCAAGACGCAATTTTGGCATATTTCGTTTCTAACCTATATGTATGCTAACGTGACGATAAAAGGAGAATGAAGATGAAGAGCAAGATTTTACTGGCGATGTTGGGTATGGCGCTGCTGGCGCCGACAGCTCAGGCCGGCACTCTGACCTATACGGATGGACGGGGCGGCTGGAAATCTACGATGTGCGTCAAACCGACCCGTCCAGATAATCTGCCGGGCAAAGCCAGTATTCCCGCTAGCGACCTTAACGAACGTGTCGAGGCTTACAACGCCTATGCGGCGCAGACCCAGGCCTACTTTGATTGTGTGCAAAGCGAAGTGGAGCGAGACGCGCAGGCGGCACAATATGTGCTGACGGAGGCTTCGCGGCGCGAGATGCAAACGGTGCAGGATGACCTGACGAAAATCCAGGCGCAACTTCAGCGCCGCAAGGACGTCAAAACCGGCAAACTGAAAGCCAGCAACCTGTCCTATATGGGGCGCTACCGCGAAAAAGAACCAGAGGTGCCACCCACCGTTGTGCCAACAGAGTAGTCGGCAGGCGGAAGAGCATCTGCAAATCTAGCTGCGGAGATTATGGGAGGCGAATTCGCCGGTGCCCCCCTGGTGTCAGATCGGTTCTTCGTCGCACTCTTGGCTGTGGCTGCTGCTAAAATGAGGAGCGCTCGGCGGACTTGGAGCCGGGGCTTTCTGAGCGTTGGTTTTTGTGGTTATGCCGGATTAAATTCTCCGCATCTGCCAGCGCACTGTCTAACCCCTTTGGCTCAAGTTAAGATTGGTCAATTTGGCGACTGTTTTTTTACTTTCTTATTTTCATGTTAGATTTGCATATTGCGTAATCAAAATAGATGGATCTTGTGATGAACAAGGCTGGAATTGTTGAAAAATTTAAAGATGCGAAAGCGTTGATTACAGATTTGGCAACTAACCTTTATGTTGCCCCACGAGAGATGTATCGTTCCCTCCGCAATGGTTACGATGTATTTGGTCATGATCCTAAAGACCCGTTATCAACAGTCCCTGCCATTAGAGCAGTGGTGTCAAACCCAACAAATCCTGTTGTTGCCACGCTTGCTGTGGCTGGAATGGAATTGTTTAAAATGTCGACGGGTTCGGCATTGGGATGGTACGCGACGAGCCTGAGCAATATTGGCAGTGCTCACCCGACCAATGCTGTGGTTGGCGCGTTGGTTGGTGGATTAATCAGCAAAGTATTGGTTGATAGCGTAGGGGCTTTCATGGGTGATTCTCATGCCGGCACTGGACATCCAACGCTGCCACGTACTCAAGCAAGAACAGGGTCTGCGCAGCTCTTTAACAGCTAATGATATTCTAATGTAATGCCGGTAGCCTGGGGTATGGACTCAATAATTGATCCATCTTCTTATCGCAATGATGTGAGTTCCCGCGACAAAGTTCCCGGCAAGTATATCAACGCGCTCTAACAACCGCCGCATATCTTTGAGCTTACAAAAGAAACCCTCGATCAGGTTGCGTTCACGATACAGTCTTTTGTCATAAGGCTTTGGTGCCTTTGCGTTGGCACGATATGGCATGCCGGGAATGGCTCCATCGTCTATTATGGTTTGGCATACATGGCGACTGTCATAGGCCTTTGTTGGGGCACAAAGGGCTAACTGCGATGCAGGGTGATTGAGATGCTGTGGCAAGGCTGGCGCATCATCTGTGTCACCGCCAGTTAAGATTAAATCTAGCGGTCTTTCCAACCCGTCGACCAAGGCATGGTAAAATCTGGACGGCTAGGAACTTTGAGTAAACAGGTCGTTGGTGCCCAGGAGGGAAGTGAAGTAGCAAGATAACTTTATGGTACAAATCATGTTTTTTGATGCGTCAAAAAACTGATACCCCCAAAAATACCCCACATTTTGTGATTTTGGGGTATCTAGGACATTTGAGGCTATCACGATACCAGAATGGCGGCAATTTTGAGATGGCTAGAGCGCTCCTTGATCCCCTCACAAAAACCGGAGTCGGCTCCCCATTATATAGAGGGGGGAATCTCAGATTTGGGGCATTGGTCGTTGTTGGACATCCTGAGACAATCGGCCCAATTTTGCCTCCAAGATTCTGCCGATTTAACCATAAATAAAATTTGCGGATTGCTTGCTTTTCGGAATTTCGGGTGTATCGTGAAATTGTAGATGGAGTTCTCCGGCATCTCACAGTCGGACAGGCCAAGAGCCGTCCCTTCATAGGCAGCTTTAGATAATCCTTTTTCGTGCCCGCACTCTGGTGCGAGCTTCTACTATATTGAACACCCGCATTGTTTAAACGCTCTGCCTGTCCGGTCAGGGCGTTTTCTGTTTCTGGGACACCGGACAAAAAAGCCGTGGAATTGACGGATAACGCTACCGCGTTACCCACAAACCCACCGCTCCAACAGCAACCACTTACTCATTCATAACAAGGAGCAAGATTATGACTGATCTTTCATCAGACACCAAACGCACGTCTCAGGCCAACCAGCCCCACCGCATTCTCCGTCTGCCAGAGGTCATGGGCCGTGTTGGTCTGCGCCGGGCCTCCATCTATCTGCATGTCTCCAAAGGTTCGTTCCCAAAGCCCATCAATCTCGGCATCCGGGCCGTCGGCTGGCTGGAAAGCGACATCGACGGCTGGATTGCCGCCCGGATTGAAGTTACCCGCCGACAAAAATGATCCGCCGCAAATTGTCCGTCCAGACTACCCGCCACGAGCGGGTTTTTTGTTGCCCGGAACCGAAAGGAGAAAACCCCTATGACCGACGATCAAAAGCCATATTCCAAATACGATGTTTTACGCTGTCAGACAGAAGACAGTAATGTCCGACAAGAGTCTAAAAGCTACGCGCAAGTTGAGAGTTTGGTAGTACCGCAAGCGGTATTACCAAACTCATGCGGGCTGAAGCCCGGAATGTCAACCGCGCAGCGGAAACCTAAAAAGCAGAAAAAGAGCACGAAGAGACCCGCCCCGCTTTCCGTCAGGTTGTCCGAAAAAGATCGGGATATCATCGCTCAAAAAGCCTTTAACATAGGCTATAGCGTCAACGCCTATGTTAGGGCCGCCGCCTTGGGTTCAGCTTACAAGCCTCCAATTGGCCGGGACATGGTGATGGCACTTCTGGCAGTTAAATACGAACTGACAGCCCAAGGGCGCAATCTGAACCAAATCGCCCACAGCCTTAATAGCGATCTTCACAGTGAGACTGAAACCGACTCAATGCTTGGCGTGATCGCTCGATCCCTGCTGAAAGCCCATGAGGCGGTTAGTGCGGCGCTGGCGTGTGGAAAGGAGTATCCGGAAGACTGATTCTGTGGAAAGTATAGTTGGTCTCTACTGTGCGTCCGTTCTTTAAGACCTGCGGGGAAGCTGCTATAAGTATCTAAATAAATGACTTGTCAGAAGGCCAATTCATGGCTGACGAAACGCTTCTTTCTTGGGCAGAAAAACGGCCGTCGTGGGTGCGCGATGCGCTGCGCCGTCTTGCGCTCAGCGGCGGTCAATTAACGGCAGCCGACAAGACCGAAATCGCTGCGCGTGTACGTCATCACGCCGGCATCACAGTTGATCCAGCGCCGATCTGCATTCATATCGATGCTAGTCATTTTGGCGAAGTGCCAGCAGCAGGGCAGGAAGTCACGCTTCTGTCCTTAGGACCGGTCGAAAATCTGAACCGGCTTGCCGAAGGACAGCAGCTTAAATTCGGCATAAACGGAATCACTCTTATCTATGGTGAGAACGGCAGCGGCAAAAGCGGCTACGCCCGTATTGCTAAAAAACTTTGTCGTAGCATCACCGAAGCAGAATTGCTCGGCAATGTGTTTGATGAAACCGCTTCTTCTCCTGCAAAGATTAAGGTGCGGTTTTGCACGCTTCATCCGAATGGCAAGAAGGATCACGACATCGATTGGATCGACGGGCAAGAGCCGCCTGCGGAAATTGCAGACATCGCTGTCTTCGACAGCGCAAGCGCGCGGCTTTACGTCGATAAAGACAACCGCATCAGTTATTTGCCGCGTGACATCGCCATACTGCAAAGCCATGTTGATCATTGTGGCGAGATGGACAGCGCATTCGATATAGAGATCAAAGCACTTGAAAAGCGATTCAAGTCAGCACTGCCAACCGGCTACACCCCAAACGGCAATATCTCGGCGCTACTGGCAAAGCTTGACCAGAAATCCAAGCAGCCGTTACCAACTGCCGACGAGATCGCGAAAGCTGCCATGTGGACGGAGCCCGATGCCGCAAAGCTTGCCGAACTGGAAGCTTTGCTTACTACGGCTCCTGCAGTTATTGCGGCGCGTTGTCG
>CAYOGS010000093.1:0-2886 GCA_964403435.1 uncultured Rhodospirillales bacterium
CATGAGTTATAATCCCCCCCAACCAGACCTTGGTTTTCTGCTTAAACACCTGGTCGGTATCCAGAATTTGCAGAATCTAGGTCATGATTTGACGCCTGAACTGCTGGACAGCGTCTTAAATGGTGCGGGTGCGCTGGCGGCTGGGCATTTCGCGCCACTTAACCGCCTGGGCGACCAGGTGGGCGCCAAGCTGGTAGACGGCCGAGTGACCATGCCCACGGGTTTCAAAGACGCCTACCGCGCCTTTGTGGACGGTGGTTGGAACAGTGTGCCCTTCGGCACGGAAATCGGCGGCATGGGCCTACCTTGGTCAGTATCTTATGCCGTGCAGGAAATGTTCCAGTCGGCTAATCTTTCCCTGGCGCTGGCCACATTGCTTAACCAGGGAGCAATTGAACTGCTCGCCAGCCACGGTGATGAAACGATCCAGAGTGTCTATCTGCCCAAACTTATGAGTGGCGACTGGACCGGCACTATGAACCTCACCGAGTCCCAGGCGGGTTCTGATGTTGGCGCCATCCGCACTACGGCGACGCCAGACGGTGGTTTTTTTCGTATCCGTGGGCAAAAAATCTTCATCAGCTATGGCGACCACGATATGGCGGAGAATATCCTCCATTTCGTGCTGGCGCGTTTACCTGATGCGCCGCCAGGCAGCAAGGGCCTATCGCTGTTCCTGGTTCCGAAAATTCTGGTCAAGCCGGATGGCACCTTGGGCAAGGCCAACGATATCCGCATTGTCTCCATCGAACATAAGCTGGGGCAACATGCTAGCCCCACTTGCGTGCTAGCCTATGGCGACCAGGACGGCGCAATCGGCTATCTCATCGGGGAAGAAAACGAAGGTATGGCCGCGATGTTCACCATGATGAACAATGCGCGCATCGGAGTCGGCATCCAGGGTCTTGCGGTGGCGGAGCGTGCCTATCAAGCGGCGCTCGTTTATGCCAAGACTCGCATCCAAGGCCGCGAAATCGATGCTGAAGAACCCATGACTGTCGCTATCACCAAGCATGCGGACGTGAAACGCATGCTACTATCTATGCGCGCGCAGATCGAGGCCGGGCGGGCCCTCGCCATTGCGACAGGTTATATGGCTGACCGCGCCCGTATGAAGGGCGACGTCGTCTCACATCAGCGGCTCGAACTCTATATGCCTATCGTCAAAGCGTGGCTCACGGATATGAGCAACGACGTGACCAGCACCGCCATCCAAGTCATGGGCGGCATGGGGTACATCGAGGAATCTGGTGTCGCCCAACATCTGCGCGATGCACGCGTGCTGGCCATCTATGAAGGCAGCAACGGCATTCAAGCCAACGACCTAATCTTCCGCAAACTGGCCAAGGATCGTGGCAAGTCGATGTTCGACGTCTGTGCGGAAATCAAACGTGTCGAGCATGAAATCCGCCGCTTCGATGAGGGCGACGAAGGCCGCGCGATTCGCTACCAGCTCGGCTTTGCGCGCACCGATCTTGAGACCGGAACACAAGAAATGGTGACGCTGCTGAATGAGGGCAAGCGGCGTGCGGCGGCAGCAGGAGCCTGTGCCTTTCTGAGGCTAGCCGGGCTGGCGCTGGGCGGGCTCTATCTCGGCCACTCCGTGGTGCAGGCCTTCTATTTGCGGCAAGCCGGCACCAGCGACATGCCTGCCGGTTTCTTTGATAATAAAATCCGCACCGCAAGGTTTTACGGCGACCATATTCTGCCGCACACTACCGGGCTGCGCATGACCATTGAAAACCATGCCAGCATCAATAGCGCTCACGACGAATATTTTGGTTAAGCAATTAAAGCAACATAGGCCTTCCAGCGGCTAAAGATCATGGCTGGGTGGCCGGCCGGTTTTTCCGGCCGGAGTTGAACGTTCCGGTTGCATCGCGCGGCGGATTGCCGCGCCGTCACCGATAGCCAAAATAGTCTGGCCACGAGCCACTACATCGGCCAACGGTTCAGATGTTACTTTCATGTGATGACTATTGGCGTGCAGCAGATGTGTGGCATCAGCCATCATACCGACATGCCCCTTGAAGAAGACAATATCGCCGCGTGTGAAAGGATAGTCGGACCAATTAGCAGGCGGCGGGGCGCCGAAGGCTTTCCGCTGCTGATCGCTGTCACGCGGACATTCAATACCTGCCAGTTCCAACGCCACTTGCACCAGGCCGGAACAGTCAATCCCCTGCGCTGTGCGCCCCCCCCACAGATAGGGCGCGTTCAGCAATCGCCCCGCGGTGAAGACATAATCATTATGGCGCTGCGTCGCTGGCTCCAGATGACGATCAGAAACAAAACCGCCGGTGCTAAGCTGCGCCCAACCTTCTGGGAAGAATTTTGTTACCGCGACCCTTGCCGGAAAAGGCACCATATCTTGGGGAATGGTCTTGATGTCTGGCTCGGGATGAATATAGGCCAGCGGACTGACGATCCGCCATGCCGTATCGGCGAGTGTCTCCGACAGGCCGTTGGCGGCGACATATCCGACATATTGGTCGCTGCGGTTTTGAACCCAGGCTAGGCCGTCCTTGCGCTCAAACACATCCACCAATTCGCCGGCGCGCAGTTCGCTGGACATCGCGGCCACCTTTTCGGGTGCCGCGAACATCGCCAAACGACTGTCTGCCACTCGCATCAGTGCCGGTTGCACGAAACGCTTAGCCTGGACCTGACCGCGCAGACGGGCGTCGGCAAGGTCGGGACGATAGGCGTTAACGCGAGGATCAAGTTCAGACATGGTACCAAGGTAACATATGGTGTCGAAACGGCAAGGGTCGGTTGGCGTTTATTGCCGCAGCAGGGTGCTCAGTCGCCGCCCCAGCGCGATGCCAGGCTGCTCCACCCACCGAGACATGACCCAGGCGACTACGATGGACATTGGCGCGGCAT
>CAYOGS010000093.1:2896-7019 GCA_964403435.1 uncultured Rhodospirillales bacterium
GGCGAGGGCGACGACCGACAGCGAGGCGAAGCCGGCGAGCAGCAACAGCGCCGCATAGGCTGACGCCCCTAGTGTTAACTGCAGCAGCAATGCCATGCCGGATACCATGACTAAAAAATGAACCAGATACAACGAATATGAGATACGCCCCAGGAACAATACAGGTGGCAGCCGCAGTAGGCCAGCCAGGCGCCCTTCCGGACTCGACGGCGTCGTACGCGCTACCAGCAGACAATGCATAACCACCAGCCACAGAGCCGGGGCAAGCAAGGCATCCAGGCGCGGTGCCAGGCAAAGAAACACCGCGCCGGCACTCAGCCAGCGCAACGACGCCAAGGGCACCGGCAGTTTTCCAGCCGTCGTCACCCGTCGCCACAGCCAGAAACTGGCTGCGCCGAGCGCAAACAATGGCAATTTGTTGCCAAGAAACGCCGGCGAAAAATACATGCCGGCAAGCATCAGTCCGCCGCACAGCGCCGCCAGAGCAAGCAGGGCGGTGCGCCGCTGCCACTGTAACCCAAGGAAATAAAAGAGCGGCGCCAGAATATAAAATTGCCATTCTAACGAAATGCTCCAGGCCTGCCCTACCAGGCTATAGGCGGCATAAGGCAACGTGGCCGTAGGCGCCAAACCATGCAAAAGCAAGACATGCAGGATGAAATGCGTGATGAAATTCTGCTGCGTGGCAGTCTGGATCGCCACGCGCACGGCTTCCAGCTCACCGTGCGGCGTAAGTTCACGTAGCGCGCTGATCGCTGGGAACAATAATGCGGACACCAACAGCACTACGATATAAGCTGGCGCGATGCGGAACCAGCGCCGCAGCAGATAGCCACTATAGGACGTTTCTGAACGGCGAAGCAGTAGCGTGATGACGAAGCCGCTAAGGATAATGAAGACATCCACCGCCTGCACGTCCCACAAATTTTGCCGCAAAGGCCGGAACGATAGTTGAATGCTCGTCGCCCAATGGCCGAACACCACCCAGAGCGCCAGCACCCCACGCAGTCCTTCCAGCTCGGGGATTACACCCGAGTCCACCCTTCGTTGAAACGTCATATGGCCACACTAGCTAGTGCCCTTAGAACAGCAAGAAACATATTTGCGTCATACTCATGCCATAATTGCGAAACATTTATAGGTAGAGTAAATAATGCATTCCTCGCCCATCATGCCCAACCTCTCTGCTTCACTTTGACCCTGCGCTCCCTTGAAATTCAAGGACGCTTGTCAAATGATTCTGATATCCGCAATTGTTAGAGGCACCACCATGATCAATTATCAAACTCTTGCCGTAAATGTCTATGTCGGCTCAATGTTATTCGGTGGGGCCGTTATCTTCCTTGCTGTAATCGCAAATGCACTCGGTGGAAAACTTATTCAAAAAAGTGTTAGTGCTTTACGTAAGTAGAGCGGTCTTTTCAGGATCTTTCAGTCTTCTTAGCGGCCTCCTTGGATATTGCTTTTATGCGCTATATTTAAGCTGATCCTTGGAAGAACAAAGTTCTGGACAGTTGCCTTTAATTGCGCTTGGTGTAGAGAATGGGGAAGCGGATCGCTTCCCGAAGTTAAGATTTTGACCCAAAATGCAGCATAAGCAGATTGTTAATAGCAGCCTCTGGACAATCGGCGGCAACGGGTTACAACAGTTACTCCAGTTCCTGATATTTATTCTGCTCGCTCGTTACTTGGATGCGGAAAGCTTCGGCTACGTGGCTTTGGCTGCCGTAGCAATTGAGGTGGCAGGTCCCATCGTACGTTGGGGAATTCCGGACGTTTTACTGCAACGTCATTACAACAGCCCCTCGTTCATTTTTCACGCTTTTTTTCTGTCCCTTGCTTTGGGAATTCTACTGACATGCTTAATCATCATTGGTGTAGCGCTGTATACTTCGCACAATGGCCCGACAGTCGTTGCGAGCTTGTCACTGTTCTTGGTACCAACGGTAATCCTACAAGCAATAGAAACTGTTCCTGATGCAATCATCCGAAAAAATATGGCCTTTAAGTGGCTTGCAGTGCGCAGCAATGCAGCAGCACTGCTTGGCGGCGGGGCGGCATTGGGCTGCGTTGCACTTGATGCCGGCATCTATGCGTTAATTGTTCAACGCTTAGTCAGTGCAGCGGCCATCAGCACCACCGTCTTCTTTGCTGCTACGCGTTACTGCAAATTTTATAAACCGAGACCTCTGCAAAAACGCCTGTTTTTGGGCATCCTGAGCAAAGGCTCTTACATGCTTTCTTCCGCACTTGCGCCAATTGTCGGCCCGCGCATTATGGATGCACTTATCGGCGGTTTTTTGGGCGTCGTCGCTCTGGGGCAGTTTAAGATAGCCTTACGGATCAGTGAACTAGTCACCCAGCTTTTCGTCGCACCAATTTCTAATGTCGCACATGCTGTCTTTCCTAAGCTGGTGAATGACAGGCCAGCTTTGGAAAAAGTTTACCGTCAGATGATTTTGCTGTGTTCGATTGCAGTCTTTCCGATGTATGGCGGTCTTGCACTTACGGCCAATGAGTGGGTTCCACTGCTACTGGGTGCCAAGTGGGCAGACGCAGTGCCGATTATTCAAGCGATTGGCTGGATTGGCCTGGCGACCGTTGTTAACTATTTTCAGCCACCGGTGTTGGTAGCCTTTAAACGCAACCGTCTAATCTTTTACCAGGGTCTGGCACGGATCGCGATAACGACAACCTTGACAGCCATTGGCGTGCAGTTCGGCATGACCATGGTACTGATGCTGTTTATGGTCAATGCTTACGGCTATATGATTTACAATTGGTACATACTTCAGCAGGTTATGGGTCGATCCATACGGAATAGCTGTATGGATATTGCACCAGCAATGGTAGCGACACTCGGCATGTGCGGTGTGACAGCTATACTAGCGGATTACTTACCACTGTGGCCGACGCCAATCGTGCTGGCTGCAAAAATTGCTATTGGCTGTTTGATTTACGGCGGCATTCTGCTTTTAGGATTTCGCCGAGTGGCCATTGGCGCGCTACGTGGCGCCAAAGCCACTTTCGCGCGCTCTGCGGCGGTAAGCACCGACTTGCGTTGACTTATAGGTGCCTGAAATGCTGCGTCCAGTATCACGTGCGCCTAGGCGCAATGGGCCACGAGATCTCAGGCAACAGTGGCACAGCGTTGCGTATTCCGTTTAACTTTCGCAAAGCCCATTTCTCCTTCAGGCTTCGCTTTCTCTTCAAGGGCTCGACAAGTACATTAAATCGGCATGCGCCATATATTACAAAGAGCAATGTTTTCAATTTATAGGCCAGGCTGTGCAGCTGCCCCTCCACGCCCCTACTATGGCATATGGCAGGGATAACCATGCACCAAACATTCACACAAATATGTTATGTGTCTGTTTGGCTTTAGCTTTTGTCCCGCAGCTAGAGGCATTCCGTCTTTCCACTGAATTCAGGATCCTCCAGCAACTTGGTAAAATGTCGCATCTTGGCTTGGTTGCTAAACTAGGTCAGCTAAACCAGATCTTCTCCCACTCCTTACTGGCCAAGCGGGAAAACAGCAGTATTTGCAGCACTGCATGCCCCCTCTCCTATTCACCAAGCTGGCCGCAGCGTCCATAATATGCCTCCGTTCTTACTGTCCGCGATAGGTACGGCCATACTGGCTTCGCGCTTGGGCGGTCAGTCAGTATCGCTAACCGTTTTTTTGTTGGCATGGTCGTTTGCTTTTACTACCTCATGAATGATGGATCGCTACCATTGCCCAAGAAAATGACGCCTTTATTGGCGTTCTGTCGCAAACTGCTTAGCGGCAAATTATGTGCGTTTCTGGGCAACACATCCGACAGCGTTTATCTGCTGCATCTCCTAATCATTCATCCACTACTGGCAGGGCTAATTCAGCTGAGCACTTTTGCGCTGTAGCCGCAGATGGCTCGTTTTTTTTCAGTGCTTGGTACTGGCCCATACCTCCGGTATATGGAGGCGCTTAGCTACTAAATTACGTGCTTAAACGCTTGGTATCCGGGCTGGCAAAGCAATTCTGAAAAGGTTCAGAGTCGAATAAAGCTCAGGCCGTCAAATTGCTTGATCGCCGGCTGTTTCAAGATACTGTCTTACTTCTTCGAGCTTCGCCTTCACTCGAGCC
>CAYOGS010000094.1:0-7019 GCA_964403435.1 uncultured Rhodospirillales bacterium
GCCTTGAACTGCTTCACTGACTCGTCATATTTGGCCTTGATCTTGTCTTCGGTGATCAGTGGCTCCACCGTCTGGCGGATATAAGTCTGTGCCACGATTTCCTTTTCCAGCCGCGCCAGCTGCTCCTTCACTTCCGGCGAATTCTGCACACCTTTGGCATACCCGGCTTCCGACACCAGGCGTGTGGCAACCATGTGATCCAGCACGCGTGGGAACAGCAATTGAGCCGGCATTTGCGCCGCCTGCGGTCCCAAGCGCTCGATCTCTTTGGTGATTTCGGAGCGCAGCACGGGCTTGCCCTCAATTTTGGCGACAACAGGATCGGCATCAGCCGCCAATACCGGCAACGTGAAGCCGGCCAGCGCGAAGGCGAGTGCAGCGAAACGGAGGGAATGGGTCATGGAACTTCCTTTCGAGATATGTATCCGACATCAGGTGATGCGGTTTTGGTTATAAATGCCTGGCTGACAGCAGCGTTCGAATCGTCAAATAGCGCCGGATTGTGGCGGGAATGCGGGGCAAGGGCAAGGGCGTCAGGTGAGTTTTTTTGGCAGTTTTTCGTGGTCAAAACCGAAAATCCGGTAATAGGCGCCGTCCTCTTGCCAGTCCGGTTCCACCGCCACCTCAAGCATGAGATGCACCTTACGGCCGAAAAATTCTTCCAGAGCGCGGCGCGCGGCGATGCCCAGTTGCTTCAGCTGTGCTCCGCCCTTACCCAGCACGATAGCCTTTTGTCCTGGGCGCAGTACCACCAGTTTTTGTGTCAGGCGCACGCTGCCGTCCGCCCGATCTTCCCACCCCGTGGGCAGCACGGCCGCAGCATAAGGCAACTCCTGCGCCAATTGATGATAGAGCTGCTCACGGGTGATTTCGCTTGCGATGAGAGAAGACGGCATATCCGTAATTTCATCAGGCGCGAACAGCCAGTCACCGACCGGCATGCGAGCCGCGAGAAAAGTTTTAAGCGCGCCGAGCCCGTCGCCATATTTGGCGGAGATCATGAAACTATCGCTGAAAATACCGGCGTTGAAGAGCTGTTGTGCCACCGGCAGGATTTGTGGTTTGGGCAGCGCGTCCACCTTGTTCAACACCAGAACGGCCTGCTTCTTTTCTTTACTAAACTGCTCGACGATGCGCTGAGTTTTGGCGTCCAGCCCGCGCACAGCATCGACCACCAACAAAATCGCGTCAGCATCCTCTAGGCTTTGCCAGGCGGCTCCGACCATAGCGCGATCCAGGCGGCTGCGCGGCGCGAACATACCCGGCGTATCAAGCAGGCAAATCTGTGCCTTGCGATGGTTGAGAATGCCGAGAATGCGAGTACGCGTGGTCTGCGGCTTTGGACTGGTGATGGCCAGCTTCTCGCCCAGCAGTGCGTTCAGCAAAGTAGATTTGCCGGCGTTCGGAGCGCCGACGATGGCGGCGAAGCCGCAGCGTTTGACGGCACGGGTGGTCATGACGATTTCGCTTTCTGCAGTTGTTCCAGCAACAGTGCGGCGGCGCGCTTTTCTGCCTCGCGCTTAGCACTGCCTTCAGCCTGCGATGGCGGCATACCCTGGACGATGACTTCAATAACGAATTTGGGCGCGTGCGCCGGGCCTTCGCGGCTCAGCACCTTATAGACAGGTAAGGGTAGACCACGCCCTTGCGCCCATTCCTGCAGCACAGTTTTGGGGTCGGCTAGCGAGGCGGCCTGGCGCTGTGCAGCCAAGGCCTCACGCCAGTGGCGCTCAATAAAGCTCTGTGCGACGGCAGCGCCGCCATCGAGATAAAGAGCACCGATCAGCGCTTCCATCGCATCTGACAGCAGCGAAGTGCTGCGCTGTGTCGCGCCCGGCTCACCTTTCGCTATGCGGAGGAAACGCTGCAGTTCGATGGCCGTCGCGATTTTCTTTAAGGCAAAACGGTTGACCAAAGCGGCGTGGCGTTTGGCCAGATCGCCTTCGCTGTCCTGTGGAAACTGGCGATAGAGCCAATCCGCGATCGTCAGTCCCAAGACGCGATCGCCGAGAAACTCCAGCCGCTCATAACTGGTGCCGGCCGGCTTTTTACGCACCTTGCCGCCGCCGAGCGAAGGATGTGTCAAAGCATCCTGCAAGAGGCTCTTCTGCTTGAAGGAATGCCCCAAGCGTTCGGCGAAGACTTCCCAGTCCTGCTCGTTCGGTTTTGAATTGGGTTCAGCCATGCATTCTCAACGAATCTTCCGAAACATACGCTCCCACCTGATGGCGAAAGGCCATTTCCAGATTTCGAAAAAGCTGGTTGGTGGCTCCAACGAGAACCAAATGAATTGCGCCTTACCCACGATATTCTCTACTGGCACAAAACCAACATAGTTCGTGCGGCTGTCCTGTGAATTGTTGCGGTTGTCACCCATGAAAAAATATTCGTTTGGTGGCACACTCACCGGACCAAAATTATCGAGCGGTCCGTCATCGACCTCCTGATAGATGCTGTAGCTGACTCCGGGCGCAATGGTTTCCTTATATTCCGTCGCCGGACGTAGGTTAGGCCCTTCTCGATCCTGGAACATCACAGGGCCAACGCGCTCGCGCTCCACCGGTTTATCGTTAATATAGATCACGCCGGATTTGACAGCGACGATGTCGCCGGGGATGGCGATTAGCCGCTTTATGAAATCCATGTCCGGCTTGAGCGGCGGCTTGAACACGATAACATCACCGCGCTGCGGCAGGGAACCACCGATCCGGCCTTCGATCGGCAGGAAGCCGACGGTCGCCGACTTGCTGCTGTAGCCGTAGGTGTATTTGGAGACGAAGAGGAAATCGCCAATCTGCAGCCCCGGAACCATGGAGCCAGAGGGAATGTTGAACGGCTCGAAAACAAACGTCCGGATGCCGAAGGCGATAGCTGCCGCCAACACGAGCATACGGACAAATTCTCCGACACCGCCCGTCTTCGCGGTTGCAGAATCTTGTTTGATGGATTCAGTCATGGCGGGAAAAAAACCTGTTCATGAAAAAGCAACGTTTGGGCAATCTATCTGAAACCTAACGCCCCGCCCAGCCGAAAATATTTATAGTTATCAAGGATACGGAGCTGGCAGGCTATTGCCACTGACTGTTTCCTTAGATCTTTTAGATTTCCTTGATTATCCGGCAGACTCACAGCGGCAGCCATGGCGTTTCGAACGCGACATAAATGCTACGACAACGGTGCTACCAGACAGAGCGGCCTCACACCAAACCTCGCTATACGCACATCCTTGCTTTCAATATGCTTATCAGTCTTGCTTTCAAACTATTGACCCGCGCCTCATAGAACTTGAGATGGGTTAGATTTTTGCTTGCCTCGGCACCGGAAAAACTCTTTATATCCCCGCAATGGAGAGGTGGCAGAGCGGTTGAATGCGGCGGTCTCGAAAACCGTTAAGGATGCAAGTCCTTCGAGGGTTCGAATCCCTCCCTCTCCGCCATTCTTGCATGGTTCTAGGCGCAGCAGATAATGCATGAAGCTCCGCGTTGCTGGTGATGAGCTTGGAAATGGCCTGACTAGCGGCACTTAAACTCAAAACCTCGTCCTTGACGCTGAGCGCTTTCACCATGCCTGGAGATAGGCTTTGGCATACAGCAAGGTTTCCAACAGCAACCGCTTGATGATGTTAGTCGCTGTTACCCATCAATCGACTCCATCATGGCCAATTATTCTGCCCCGTCTCTGCCCGGTATAAGCTCTTAGCCGGGATGGTCTACCAGGCCTTTTCGCTTGTAGTCTGTGCTAGGTCCAGCCCCAGATCTCTTGACGCAAGAGATCAATAACTACCATCAAAGCACTGAATATAATGGCAGAATTAGCAATTTTTCCAAAGTGCTGATTGGTAACGATGCGACCGCGAGTGACGTAAGGAGCCTTAGCATTCATCCAGCAGCGCCGTCACCGGCTGGTTATCCTCGTAACCGCGGGCGCGGAACAAACCAGTGGCCGGGCACATCTCCACCGCCAAGCGACTTTCATGATTCAGCACCGGCGGTTGCAGCCAGCGAAAATTGTCGCCTGCAGACAGGCTTTCTTGCAGCTTGGCCAGTCGTAGCGGGGCTTGATTCATGCCAAGATCGCCGGGCAAATGCCCATCCAGCCAGCAGTTTGTCACGGCTGTGGCTTGGCGCACGACCGTTCCAGCCAGGCTTTTCTGGACGACGGCGTATTCCCCTTCCCGGGTTCCCACCAACGTGAAGATAACAGGCACACTCACTGCCGATGCCGCCAGCCGCTGCAGCGCCGTGGCATAATCCGGCGCAGTATCCATCACCTGCCGCAGCAACAGCAAGGGTGGTATGCCGCGGCTCCGCCAGCAATCCAGACGCGCAGCCACCCAACCGGTGACGTAGCCGGCATATGGCCCCAGCCCGAAACTGCGGCGCGGCGCCTGGTTGATGGCAGCCGCGAATCGTCCTGGCGCCATGCCTTGCAACACGCCGACACAGCCCGGCCAAGTCACATGGCGCCACGCACCGGCCGGACCGCGGCAATCCACCACCACAGCCAGTTTGCCCATTTGTTTGAACGGCCAATCCAACACCCGCACCAGCAGAGGCTCGCGGGAGGCTATGACACCTGCGCTGCAGCCCCATTCGTAATTTAAGTTGGCAAACCAGGCGCCACGACGTCCCAGCAGTTTGGCGATTTGACTTATCTCATCTCGAAACGGCACGTCACGATCGAGCGCCCAGTGTTCGGAGAGCCAATCCATTCCCGCGACAAGCGGCCGCCCGAAACGGCGATCAGCCACCGTCAGCAAAGCGCGCACAGCACCCAGCTGCTGCTCCGCGAGGAGAGCATGATTTGATTCGTCTAGAGAAAAACGTTGCAATTCAGTCAGCAAGACTAATTTCCTGAAGCAAATCATCAATAATGGCCGCCACGGCATCAACCGGAATCGCCGCCATGGTATCCTGTCCGAACTGCTGCGCTGTCACAATTCGGCCGCGAGTAACGCGCGGCGCCAGCTTGCGAGCCGAAGTCGGACCGAACAGAGAGACGAGCGAGCAGTCCACCGCCGCCAGCATATGGCTGGTGCCATTATCGTTGGTGACCGTGAGCGCCAGCCTTTCGCCCACCGCCATCGTCGCTTCCAGCGACAATTGCCCACCCCACAGCGCATCCTGCAACGGAAAGAGAGCCTTGGGCACGGCGCGCTCCAATTCCGCGCGCCAGCCAGTTTCCTGCGGTCCAAGCAAAAAGACCGGCCGACGGCCAGCCGCGGCTTGTTGCGTCGCCAGATCAATAAAGCGTGGCAACGGCCAGATTTTTATGGTGTTTCCAGCACCAGGCACGAAACCTATGTAAGCCTGTCCGGTGGGTAGCAGCAGCTCCGCCTTGGTGCGATACTCGCGGGGAATATCAATGCCGCCATGAACGACCGGCTTGCGGCCTGAGGCCAGCGTCACAAGCTGGAGCAATCGGTCTTGGATATGCTCCAATTTGTGCCAGACCGCTGGCGGTCGGCGGGAAGAGAACAGAAAGCGTGCGGCCGGTGCGATGAAGATTTTGTGCGGTATCCGTCGTGCCTGCAGCGCATAACGCCAGCGGCCGCGCGTATCAATCACCAAATCAAAGGCCGGCGGAGCGATTTTCCCGCTTTCGTCAGTCAAAAACGTTGGCTGTTCCAGGATATGATCCAAATAGGGTGCCACCAGTTCGCGCAAAGGCCCAGCATAGGCGGTTTTACCCTGCGCTGTTAGCCATGTGATGTGCGCGTCAGGATACGCCACCCGCAGTGCGCGAACGAAAGGCAGTTTGATCAAGGCATCACCGATCAGATCAAGCCCGACGATCACTGCCACCGTCTTAATGGTCTCTTGCCGCATTGCCGTTGTTGCCTGTCGGAAGTTAAGATTCGCACTCTTGTATTCTGTGCATTTATGCCTATGTTGACCCCGAGAAGCTAGCCACCGCGCGCACCGCACTCTAATTTGTCACCCAGGATGACCGGATGATCAACCCCCAGGAAAACACCCCCAACCCGGCAGACGCCGACGCGTTCGACGCCACGGCCCCAAACATGCCAGAATCCGGCGACCCCACCGATAACCGCCTGGCCGCACTGGAAGAGGAAGTGAAGATCCTAAAAGACCAACATCTGCGGGCTTTGGCGGAAATGGAAAATATTCGCCGCCGCGGCCTTAAGGAACGCGACGACGCGGGCAAATTCGCCGTCAGCGAGTTCGCGCGTGGCCTGCTGGATGTGGCGGATAATTTTGAGCGTGCGTTGGGCGCCTTCCCCCGCGACGGACTGAACGACGCAACGAAGAACTTAATCACGGGCATCGAGGCCACTGGCCGGCAATTGGCGGCAACACTGGAGCGAGCCGGTATCAAAAAAATCAGCCCCCTGGATCAGGCTTTCGACCCGCATTTCCATCGCGTGATGCTGGAAGTGGACGAACCAACCAAACCAGCCGGCACCGTAGTTCAAGTCCTCCAGGCCGGCTATGTCATCCACGACAGGTTGCTGCGGGAAGCCTTAGTCGCCATCAGCAAGGGCGGCGCCACAACGAAGGTCAACACCACGGCCTAGAAATAATTATCCTTTTCGGCATTGCGGCCTGCGGCTTCGGTGCTTATATGTCAGACATAACGGCGGTCTTAATCGTGGAAACCGCCATTGTTTTCAACAGATTATGGAACGACGGAGCATCGCATGGCAAAAGTAATCGGTATTGACCTCGGCACCACGAATTCGTGCATCGCCATCATGGAAGGTGGCGGCACGAAGGTGATAGAAAACGCCGAAGGCGCCCGCACAACCCCTTCCATCGTCGCCTTTACCAATAATGGCGAGCGTCTAGTCGGGCAATCCGCCAAGCGCCAAGCTGTTACCAACCCCACCAATACTGTTTTCGCGGTCAAGCGTCTGGTCGGCCGAAACTTTAACGATCCAATGGTGCAGAAGGACTTGAACCTGATGCCCTACAAGATCGTTAAGAACAGCAACGGCGACGCGTGGGTGGACATCAACGGCAAAGGCTATAGCCCGTCCGAAATCTCTGCCTTCATCC
>CAYOGS010000095.1:0-7011 GCA_964403435.1 uncultured Rhodospirillales bacterium
GGAGCCTGGAAAGACCCTGAACCGAACTAAACACTCAATCAGCTTGGGCGTCCACGCATCCGCGCGCCGGAGTGCCTCTGCGACTTCTACCGGAGACATTTCATTCTTGAAGATGCGCTGTGCGGCTTCGGTTCCCGTTACGCCACGGCGCGTAGCGACCGTCATCCACATAAGCCCCTGGAGGTTGTCTTTGGGAACTTCCTCCCCCAACGCGTAGTACCTGCTCAACTTCAGCATTGCATCGGTCAAACCTTGGTCAGCGGATTTCTGCCACCAAGTCATCGCCGCTTCCATGTTCTTGGTCACTCCAAGCAGACCATCGGCATAAACAAGCCCCATATAGAACTGAGCGACTTGATTCCCGGTTTTGGCGGCTTTCTGCGCCCATTCAAGTGCCAGGCGATCATCGCGGGGGACGCCATCTCCCATCGCGTATGACATTGCTAGTCCGAACTGCCCGCCCGCATCGCCCTGTTGCGCTGCCTTCTCATACCACTTGGTGGCTTCAATAGAGTCCTTTGGCAAGCCGTCTCCGTAACGGTAGGCTGTGCCGAGACTCGATTGCGCTGACGCGTGACCCTGTTCTGCGGCCTTCTGCCGCCAGATCATAGATTCAGACTTTTCTTCGGCGGAAGCACGAGCACCGCCGAGAATATTGGCAAGCGTGTTCTGTGCTACAGCGTGCCCCAGTTCAGCGGCCTTGCGCATCCAACCAATCGCAAGCTTTCGATTCTGGGAGACCAATATTCCTGACGCATAGGCTATCGCGAGGTCGTATTGAGCTTGGGCATCTCCCAAGCGGGCTTTGTCGCTCAAAGTCGGAATGTAGGTCCAGTCCTTCGCTGTGACAGCCGCTTCAAGTCTCCTCAAGCATAAAGACGATCCCGGTTTATGTTTGACGGATCGTCTCCGTGCGTCAGGCTTGCCAAAACCGGGTTGGTAGCGGCAAACAGGTAAACAAGAACAAGCGCAAACCCATGGCTAATGGCAGCCATTGCGGCCCTGGTCGAACGGTTCGGGTGTCGTCATTGCCAAGAGTCTCCCGGTGGTGGCATGGGGCGTCGGACAAGCGATGCCCGGCACATACCGTGTATCGGCGGAATTCATACGTTCTAGTTTCATTAAGGCATAGTCCAAACCTGCAAGCGATGAATTGCAAGTGGTTTCCTTAACGTCCAAATTCGATGCGACGGCGTGCGACCGTTGATATGACCTACTTCAGTATCTCCAGGCGCGTGATAGCTCCACCAACATAAGACACTTTAACGCTCAACCCGTCATGAATTGGCCCTCCGCGAGCAGAGAGATGACGGAACCCGACGCTGGTATATGACGCCGGATACATGAAACAGGTTTCATTGACGCAGAACTTATCATTGAAGGTCGCCGCTCTAAATCTTGAAACCACTCCTTCAACTGCCTTGATGCGCCCCTCTCTTACCGCGCTCATGGTAGTCGCATATGAATAGGCCAAATTTGCGGCTCCCAAGACAAAGACCAGCAGGACGATAAGCAACACAAACCACCTCATTGCTCGTTGCGCGAAAGGAGGTGAGGTGTAAGGAATGAACGGAAATTTATAGTCAAGAATGGATAGCAAAACCACGAATCCCCCAACGACCAAGAACTCCCAACCATCGAATCCAGATACGGAGATGTCGTAGACTGTGGTTCGATTGCCTTCCATTAACAAAAACCCTCTTGACGGATGTTATTGCAAATCAGGAAGAACAAGTATCGGGATTGTTCCGCTGTCCGTTTCAAATTTTCCAACCCCAAATCCGATGCCCTGCAGAAAGAGGCGGTGAAGGGAAAGTATTTCGGGGACTGTCCACCCAAGCGGATGCAGTCCGCTATCTATTTAGATTGACTTCTCGGAGTTTCTCTTGGAGTTACCCACTTAGAACCCTCGTCATAACCAATGTCAAATATCCTTATCCGATGCTTTTTGAACAGCCATCGCAGAACACATTTTGACGCATCGGCATAGTTTGCCTTGGCACACCCGGGAGGCCCATGCTTGTCAACTGCCTTGCGGACAAAATTTTGAACGACGACTTGCTTTCTCCAGTCCTCTAGCAGCCAGTAGTCGGATTCAAAATAGAGATAGATAGCAAATATTTCCTCGGCCTCTTGAACCTTGGTTGAGTGATGAAAGACAAGTTCTTCACATGTGTTATCTGGGCAGAATCTAATCGACCGGTTATTGGGCCGTTCAATTTGAATATCCGTAGGAAGGGTTGAATTCAAGAGCTCTAGCTCGTTGTTAGCGGACGCCGTCATACTTGCAGCAAACAGCATGACCGCCACGAGACAGACGCGCATTATTCGATTGGTGCGCGCAATCATCAGATGATGCCTCTTAAGAAAAGTGGAGTGCGCGGCAAGCATCGACGTTTGAGTCTTCCTTCTTTTGATGCGACGGCGCGCGAGCGCTGATATGACCTACTTCAGTATCTCCAGGCGCGTGATAGCTCCACCAACATAAGACACTTTAACGCTCAACCCGTCATGAATTGGCCCTCCGCGAGCAGAGAGATGACGGAACCCGACGCTGGTATATGACGCCGGATACATGAAACAGGTTTCATTGACGCAGAACTTATCATTGAAGGTCGCCGCTCTAAATCTTGAAACCACTCCTTCAACTGCCTTGATGCGCCCCTCTCTTACCGCGCTCATGGTAGTCGCATATGAATAGGCCAAATTTGCGGCTCCCAAGACAAAGACCAGCAGGACGATAAGCAACACAAACCACCTCATTGCTCGTTGCGCGAAAGGAGGTGAGGTGTAAGGAATGAACGGAAATTTATAGTCAAGAATGGATAGCAAAACCACGAATCCCCCAACGACCAAGAACTCCCAACCATCGAATCCAGATACGGAGATGTCGTAGACTGTGGTTTGATTTCCTTCCATTAACAAAAACCTCTTGAAGGATGTTATTGCAAATCAGGAAGTACAAGTATCGGAAGCGATGAGGGACTGCGCCTATGGATAGAGGAACGCGAGGCATAGCGCCAAAGCAATCGTCGACGCCGACGCGAAGCACAAGCCGATCTTGGCAAGGCGAGGCATCGGTCCTGGGGAGCCGGGTACGAACTGCAGGAGCCAGAACAATCCGGGGAGAGCCACAGCAAGAACACATGCCGAGAGCAAGCCGCGCTGACCGGAGTCTAGGGAATTTAGATTGCGGGTTAGTCGCTCTCCCAACCCGTCGGAACCATACATGACGATGGCCATGCCAAACACCATGATCGCCAACCAACCCAATCTCTTAACATTCTGGCGCGTCAGGGGGGACAGGCCTCCACGCACCTAACTTAGTAGTCCTGGCGCAAACCGCAAATTGCGGCAGCGCCAACTCCGCAAACTAACCCGGCGCCAATGATGGCGCCGACGGATGCGAAAGCGGGTGTAGTTTGCGTTTTCATGGCGGGCGCATGCGTCATCGAGCATTTAGCCAGTCGCTGATGTACGGCCAAAAAAGCCAGTGGCAGGGCAAGGCAAGCACAATCAGCAATGCGACGAGAAGCATGACTTTCTGCGCTGGCGTTGCGAACTGCAAATTTTCTCCCTCCCATTGCCGAAACAGATAGCGACCGTCCGGTAGTTTGATTGACCAGAGAAATGTGGATGCGGCCAACGCCCCTGGGAGACACCGTAACATCCCGCTAGCCCACGAGGGAAGGTGTGACAGATCAAACATGACTCCAACGACGTAGTTGCTCACCATCAGGCACGTAAACCACACGAACAAGTGCAACAGACGCATAGACATAGTCATGCGAAGACGTGTTTTCATTTCTTGCCAACCCTTCGACTTGCCATCGGCGATTGATCCTCTATCTGTCAACGAGGAGGCGAAACATCGTCCACAGCGTGACGGCCAACGGCACACCAACGAGCCCGATCCTCTGCCAGCGCTCCATCGGTCTGCTCATGCCAAGTATACCTGGCACAAACTGAAGCATCCAGAAGAACGTTGAAAGAGAGAACAACGCGACGCAAGTGGATATCAATGCGCACTCACCAGAGTTGAGAGTGGTGTGCAGCAACATGCGCTGAGCGAGTGCATCGCCACCGTACAGTGCAACCGGCATGCCAAGCACCAGAAGGAGGCAGCCTCGAACACTCTGCATGCGTGTGCTGTTCATGGCGGGCAACTATTGTCTGAACAGCATAGGAATCTGCGACAGCACGTACAAGCCCAATATCCCGAACAGAATCAGAACGGCGGTGTGCACGGCAAAACCCTTAACCGTCAAATGGGAGTCTTCTGAGTTTTTACTGTCGGCGGTACTTACCCCACGCCATCGTGCGAAAAACCACAGCGCCAACATTGACAGAAGCGCTCCTGCACCGGTTGCTGCGGCGACAATTGCTGCTGCTGTGTCGCCGGTCAGGCCCAATGCCGGACGAACGACCAGGAGGGTCGTGTTTCCCCCGACGAGGCAACCGATCAGGGAAGCATAGCTATAGGCATAAGGACTCAGCTTCTTATTCATGGCGGACACATGTCAGCGCATCTGGAAGCTTCGTTGGTGCAAGCTACACAGTAAACACCCCCAGATATTGGACAGAACAAAGAGGTCTGACCGAGTATCGGCAATGCGATGCTACAACTGATGTAGTATCCAGCGCAGAGTCCCGAAAGGCCGGCAGCGCAGAGCGCCTTGCAGTGAATATTCTGTTGACTCGGGCCGGTTGGCTTTTGAATAGGATTCACCGGCTGCTGGATTGAGGGGAGGCTTGGATTGCACATGGGATCTTGACTGCCCGGAAGGCACTGCAGGTTGCCGGTGCTTTGCCCGAAACCGGGTGTCGTCGGCAACTGAATACTATCGATCGGCGAGGACGGTTGGCCTTTCATGCCCTGCGGGTCGAACAACATGATGGGGCTGCCATTCGAATAGCCATACAAATTGACGCCGCCACCCTCGCGCTTTGGATCAACGTTCAGCCACTTGCCGTTTGCGGGGTTGTAGGCGCGGGTGGTGGAGAGCAGCAGGGTCATGTTGGTTTGGGCGAACAGAACGGCATAGGTGTAGCCCGTGTTCACGCTGCCCCAGCTGCGCGCCGTGGCGCAGTATGGACGGTAATCCAGACTCCGCACCAATGTCGGCGTGCCGGTGATGTCAATCACGTCCCTCACGCTTCCGAGGTGGTCGGTCAGCGTTAGATACTTCTTCGTGCCGCTATGGACATATTCGCCTTCGCTGTAGAAGCGCTTCGCGGCGGTGTCCGAACCGTTGCGTTGCTGGCAGATTGCCGGACCGCACCAGAGGTAGCGCGTTTCCGTCGCGCTGGCGGTTTGCTTCAGGCGCCGGCCTAAGCCGTCATAGGCGAATGTGACCGTCGTGGCGCCCTGCGTTATGGTCTTCAGTCGGTCGGCACCGTCGCTGCTCAGGTTGCCGTTTGCGTGGCAGGTGTACGAAACGGCATTGAAGGTGGCGATCTGATTCAGGCCGTTGTAGGTGCCGGTCACGCCGGCGTAGTTCGTGGCGTTGTCGAGCTTGTCGAAGCCCCAGCTTTTCGTGATTCCGCCAAGAGTGCTGCTGGCCAGCTGAATGGAGCTATTATTGTTGGCAGCGTGTGCTGCGGTGGCAGTTTCTCTCCGCCTTGTCGTGCGGAAATGCCTGAACTCCCGTCGGTGCAGGAATGACAACTGGGCGCTGTCATATGCGCCGCAGTACGTAGTTGCCATCAAGGTTCTTGTTCGCTGCGTGCTCATGATCATTCTTTGCGGTCACCGAAATATAACGCAAACCACGTTGCAATGCGAGGCTGCAACTGCCGTTGCTTAAGCCGTGGCCGCGATCTGGCCGTAGGAGTGGGGCAGCGACCTCTAGTCGTTCTTGAGCCATCCAAGAAGAATTTTGACTGATTCATGTTAACCATCCGGTCAGACTGGTGGGGAGGGGGGCGGTTGGCAGGACCGGTAGGTGTCGGGGGCGGTGCCGAAAGCAATCCCGTAGCAAATACCGCTTAAACCGAGCCCGACTCTGTGTCATGCATGCCACCTGTTTGGAGGAGGCCGAGTCGCCATGAAATTTCGTTTTCCGATTGTGATTATTGACGAGGATCTGCGCTCCGAGAATGCCAGCGGCCTCGGCATCCGCGCCTTCTCTAAGGCGATTGAAGAAGAGGGTATGGAGGTGCTGGGTGTCACCAGTTATGGCGACCTCGCCTCCTTCGCGCAGCAGCAAAGCCGTGCTTCGGCTTTCATTCTCTCGATTGATGATGAGGAATTTACGCCGGGTCCGGAACTAGACCCTGCCGTACTCAAGCTGCGCAGCTTTATCGAGGAAATCCGCTTCCGTAATCGCGATATCCCGATTTATCTCTATGGTGAAACGCGTACGTCGCGCCACATTCCCAATGGCATTCTGCGCGAATTGCACGGCTTTATTCATATGTATGAGGATACGCCGGAATTCATGGCGCGGCATATTATCCGCGAGGCACGCAACTACCTGAAAGGCCTGGCTCCGCCCTTTTTCAGCGCGCTGACCGATTACGCCAATGACGGTTCCTATTCTTGGCACTGCCCCGGCCATTCTGGCGGCGTAGCGTTCCTCAAAAGTCCGGTAGGGCAGATGTTCCACCAGTTCTTTGGCGAAAATATGCTCCGCGCCGATGTCAGCAACTCAGTGGACGAACTGGGGCAGCTCCTGGATCATTCCGGTGCCATCGCCGCCAGCGAGCGCAACGCGGCGCGCATTTTTCAGGCCGATCACTGTTTTTTCGTCACCAATGGTACCTCCACCGCCAACAAAATCGTTTGGCACTCTAGTGTGGCGCCGGATGATATCGTGCTGGTGGATCGCAATTGCCATAAATCCATCCTCCATGCCATAGTCATGACGGGTGCTGTGCCAGTGTTCCTGACGCCAACGCGCAACCATCTCGGCATCATTGGCCCCATTCCGCGCAGCGAGTTCGAGCCGCAGACGATCCTGCGCAAAATCGCCGCCAATCCCTTCGCCCGCCAAGATGGGCGGCAGCCGC
>CAYOGS010000096.1:0-7004 GCA_964403435.1 uncultured Rhodospirillales bacterium
CCCATGCTGAGGGCGCCGTTCTTGCCGTTTACAAATGGTGTGATGCCGACATCGAACTGCGCGCCCTGATACATCAGTGGGACGGTGATATTCTCGATCAGACGACGCTTCAGGAAAGGTTGTATGTAAGGGGACAACAGAACTGCTGATTTTAGCCTGTCATCCTTCCAATTCGGCCAGGCGCCGGCCATGCCAGCCAGCGTATAACCACCCAATGAATGGCCAATGCCGCCGATTTTCTGCGAGTCAATGACAGGCTGCCATGGCGAGGCGTTCATCATCCAATCCAGCGTCTGCGCTAGGTCGTCGCGCCGGTCGCGTTCGGTGGCATCTGACCAGGTTTCGGGCTGAATGAGGGAGGCTTCGCTGCCCTGCGCGCCTTTGCGTAACCCACCGCGTACGGAACAGATGGCGTCCGCATGATCGGGAGCCACCACGATGTATCCAGCACGCGCCAGCTGCTCGGTCATGAAGACGGTTTGCAACCCGCAACCGCCAAGGCCGTGGGAAAAGACGACCAGAGGAAAACGTTGGCAGGAAGATGGTGTTGCATCCTTGGCAACGCTGCCGGTTAGTTCTTTGCTGTAAGTATAGGGTGCTTCTCTGTCTGTCGTGGGATACCACACAGCTGCATCGCGCGCGCCAATGGTAACGATTCGTAAGCCAACGGTAAACGGCGCGCCGCAACTCTCAGCATGAGCATTGAAGCAACAGAGCCAAGCGGCAAAAGCGAGCAAGATTGCGGATTGATAGAGCATCGAGCTACTGTTTCGTCCATTTGACCAACCCAACTCCATTCAATTCATCCAGCGAATTCGACTGGCCACGAAGTGTCGCGTTAAAGAAGGCCTCTGCATAGTTGTTTATCAAATTTACTTCACGAACTGACTCACCACATTTTTTCACGGTCTCTTGCTCTGCGCACAAAAAATGATGCCATTCCATACCTCCTTTACCTTGAAATAGGGCAATATACTTGGGCATTTTTCCCATCTTTATTGCTTCATAGAAACTGCTATCGCTTGATACGCTATTGGCATTGAGCACAGCTGCCTGATACATCAAAGGGATAGAGATTTTTTCAATTTCCTTTTTTTTAAGGTAGGGGCTTAGGAAAGGCGAGAGTAATAAGGCGGATTTGATGCGCGCATCTTTCCAGCTATCCCTGGCGCCACTCATGCCTGCAATTATATAGGCGCCTACGGACTGCCCAATGCCGCCTATATTGTCGGCATCAATTACTTTTTTCCATTCATTTGATGCCAAGAGAGAGTTCAAGGCACGTGTAATGTCATCGCGTCGATCAACTTCAGTCCTCTCATTCCATGCATCGGGCTGATTGAACTGTTCTTCGCTTTCAGCAGGAGTCATGGACCCGCCACCATAGACGTTGCACATTGCATCTGCATGATCGACAACGAGAATGACAAATCCTGCTCGTGCCAAATGTTCGGTCAGGTAAGCAATTTCCGTACCACAGCCAGCTGCACCGTGAGAGAAGACTATGAGAGGGAATTTTTTACACGACGCCGGCAGAGAATTGAGGGCGACGCTTCCAGAGAAGTCACCTCTATATTTGTAGGAAGATTCAGATTGCGATGCTGGGTACCATATCCCAACTGAGCCTTTGCTGTTTGAAAACGGCAGAAAGCCAGCCGAAAACGAGCCATTGCGGCAAGAGCTGGCATGACTTTGATAGCTGAGTAAAGCCGCCACGATATAAACGATGATATTCAGGCTAAGAATACGCATGATCCTCACTTCCTGCAGCTAACTCTCGTCGTAGTATTCTTATACAAGGCAGTCCTCTATCCGTCCCAGAACCTCATCCTTGCCCAGCAGTTCCGCGGCGCCGAAAATGGGTGGTGAGGTGCCACTGCCGGTCAGCGCAGCGCGGAGCGGTTGTGCAACGGCGCCGAGTTTGAGACCTTGCGCGGCAGCGAAGGCGCGGCAGGCTTCTTCCAGTGCGGCGCCAGATAACGGTTCCAGCGCCGTGATGGTTGGCAGCAAGGTGCGGAGCTGAGTTTTCGCTTCAGGCGTCAGTATTTTGCGTGCACTGTCATCCAGTGTGATGGGACGGGGCAGAACATAGAAAGCGGCGGAAGCCGCCAGTTCAACCAGCGTTTTGGCTCTGGTTTTCAACTCCGGCATCGCACGGGTCAGCAATGTCTGCGCGGCGGTACCTATCTCTTGTCCGCTCTTGGCACTCAGCAGCGGTGCAATCAGCGCAGTCAATTCCGCGTCTGGTCGCAAGCGTAGATAATGCGCGTTCACAGAATCCAGTTTGGTGAAGTCAAACCGCGCCGGAGATGTGCCGATATGTTCCAGATCAAACCATTCCCGTGCCTGGGCGTCACTGATGATCTCGTCGTCGCCGTGGCTCCAACACAGGCGAAGCAGATAATTGCGGATCGCCTCCGGCAGGTAGCCGCGGTCGCGGTAGTCGCTCACAGCAGGCGCGCCGTGGCGCTTAGATAGCTTGGCACCGTCCGGCCCAAGAATCATTGGCAGGTGCGCGAACACCGGCACGTCCCAGCCCATCGCGTGGTAAATTTGCACTTGCCGGAAGGTGTTAGTCATATGGTCGTCGCCGCGAATGACGTGGGTGATAGCCATGTCATGGTCGTCAACCACCACGGCATGCATATAGGTTGGCACACCATCCGAGCGCAGTAGCACCATGTCGTCCAGCTGGCTGTTCTGTACCGTGATGGTGCCTTTGACGGCATCGTTCACCACGGTTTCGCCTGTCGATGGCGCCTTCAGGCGGATGGCAGGCTTGACGCCGGCAGGAGCCTCACCCGGCTCGCGGTCACGCCAGCGCCCGTCATAACGCTGCGCCTGGCCGGCCGCGGCCTGCGCTTCGCGCATCGCGGCCAGTTCTTCCGGGGTCGCATAGCAATAATAGGCCTTGCCGGCAGCCACCATGGCACGTGCCACCTCGGCATGGCGTTCGCGTCGGGAATATTGCGAAACGGCTTCACCGTCCCAATCCAGCCCCAGCCAGCGCATTCCGTCTAGAATCGTCTGGATGGAGGCTTCGGTGGAGCGTTCACGGTCCGTATCCTCGATCCGCAGCAGGAACTGTCCGCCATGTCGTTTGGCATAAAGCCAGTTGAACAGCGCAGTGCGAGCGCCGCCGATATGCAGGAAGCCGGTGGGTGAAGGGGCGAAGCGAACGATCGGTTTCATAAAGTTGGCCATGCAAGATATTGCTAATCTTGCTCTTCTAGCATAGCGAATCGTTGCCGTGAATGCTTTCACCAGCCCGGCTGTCTCTGATGTAGAGTCTGTGTCGACGGCTTTCTGTCCGACCTAATAATCTCTACTGCCATGACGCCGCCGCTCTTGATCTCTAGGCGCGCCGTGTTATCGGATGGTCAATTTTTTCAAACCGGTCAGGCGTCAATCAACGCGTGGCGATATGAGCCCCGTTGACTACGAAAGGAAGGTACAGCTCACACAGGCCCATTTTGTCGGGTGAGAGGCTGGAATAGAAGGACGGTCGACGTAACTTTGCCCGCAGCGTGCATGTCCTTCATCATGTTTGTTTGCGTTGGGGCGGTCGGCCTTGGTCGGAGGGGAGGAAGCCTGCTGTGGCACCGCCGGACGAACCGTCAGTCGGCTAGGCAGTCCAATCGCCAACAGCGGCAGAAGTAACGGACAAGATCAAAACACAGCAGGAGCGGCAGGAGTAGTAGAGCTTGGCGCGTCAACACCACGAGGTCATGTGCGAAATCGAGACCAAAACTGCAGACCAGGCTAAACAGATAAGCACAGATCAGGGCATAACCGATTTTTGTCGCTGTCCAATGCATATTAACCTCCATCCTATCGCTCGCCGGTCAAAAACAACCTACAGCTATCGTTCAGTAAGACCGGATCAACCCCACTAGCCGCCCTTGCACACGCACGCGCTCAGGCGTGAAGAGCATGGTCCGATAATGCCGATTGGCCGGCTCCAGCGCGATCTGCTTGCCCTGGCGGTTGAAACGCTTCAGCGTCGCTTCCTGCTCATCAATGAGCGCCACGACGATATCGCCCGTTTCCGCGCGCTCGCCACGGCGAATGATGACGGTATCGCCGTCTAGAATGCCGGCTTCGATCATCGAATCGCCGGCGATTTCTAGTGCGTAATGATCCGCCACCTTTCCGCGTGTGCCCAGCATATCGGGAGGCACACTGATATCGCGCGTTGTGTCTCGCAATGCCTCTATCGCGGTGCCAGCTGCGATGCGGCCATAGAGTGGCAGACTGACGCCCGTAGCCGCTGCCGCGACGAGTCCATGTGGAACGTTGTGGCTCAATTCTTCCGGCAGCCGGATAACTTCAAGCGCCCGTGCACGGTGCGGCAGGCGGCGAATGAACCCACGTTCCTCCAGGCTCATAATCAGCCGATGAATACCGGATTTGGACGCCAGGCCGAGCGATTCCTTCATTTCATCGAAGGAAGGCGGCACGCCGCCATCATCAAGCCGTTCTTTGATCAGGAGCAGCAGTTTCTGCTGTTGATGGGTGAGCATGAGCGCCTGCGACAAGTGAACAAAAACAGAATACAGTGTTCTATATATGTTCTTCTTGTGGCCGTCAACTGGTAAAACGTGCTTATCGCATAGGGCGAATGATATTTTAGGGAGGGTGGTGGTGTGGCCGACCGCAGCTGTGACCAATTGTTGGCTGGACGAGCATTTGCCGGGTGATCTCGATAGGAACCAGGTGTTCAGAGGGTTGAGCAATCAGCAAGGGAAGTTCGCTGCAGCAGCCAGCATTGAATCATGAAAACCGCGTGGCGATGGAAATATGCCTCGGGACCAGCGTGGTCCGTGTTTAGAGGCAAGGAGGGTAGCCAGCCTATGACGTCACAGTTGGAAGAATGCTAAGGCTTCGCAAACTTGTGACCGTATTTGGCAAAGCCGATACCCAGCATAACCAGGGCCAAAGATCCGATAAGGTACGGCGTCGGGCTGGTCGTGCCAATCGCGACTAGGCAAAGCGCAGCCAGCACCGGCGTCAGAAAACTCGACATGCCCACCAGCTGGCAGTCGCCATATTTCATAGCATAATCCCACAGCATATAGGCGCCATAAAGCGGGATAGCGGAGAGTATGACCACCAGCAGACTGTGCGCCGGCGCTGGCGGTGCCTGCAACACGCCATACCAAAATAACAGGTTCAAGCAACCGCTGATGAGAAAAATTGCGCCAAGGATATTGGTGCCCAATTGCTTTTCCCGTGCGGACATCGCCGAATAGAGCGCCCAGCTTAAGGCGCAGAGCGCGGCAAAGCCATGACCTGCCTGCAGGCTGATTTCATTGAGATCAACACCGCGCCCTATGAACATTACGACAAGACCGACCAGACCGCAGATGCAGCCCAGCCCATGTGCCCAGCCAAGCCTCTGCCCCAGCGCCAGCGTCGTGAAGACCACGACCAGCAGTGGCCAGAGATAAATGATCAAAGTTGCTTCCATCGGCGGTGCCTGTTGCAAGGCAGCGACCCAGGTCAGCTCATGCACGGCTATGCCTGTCAGGCCGGCGGCCAGATACCACAAGGGCACGCGACGTAGTTCCGGCCATGGATTGTAATGCTGTCCAAGCCATTTGAACAGAAACAGCCCGAAGCCGATGAGATGGCCAATGCCGATATAGAGAAACGGATCTACGCCAGGCGCCGAGACCACGATGGCGGCGGTGGATGACCAGATTAGGATGGCTGCCAGCCCCGCCGCTGTACCGCGTGATTTCTCGCCGGCGGCTCCGTTCATCTAACGAGGACATCGTGCCAGAACGCAGCGATAATTTCCGCAGAAACACCCGGCTCCACGAAGGCCTGTCCAATATCATGCAACAGAATGAGCGTGATTTTGCCGTCGCGGTTCTTTTTATCGCTGGCCATGAATTGGAGCAGCTGCGGAATCTGGTCACGTCGCGCGGTAGGTGAGTGAGGTAGGCCGCAGGCGGTGCACAAAGCTAGGTAGCGCTCCAGAGCCGCCGGCGGGCAATGGCCGGCCTTGATGCTAAATTGCAAGGCCAAGGCGCAGCCGATCGCGACAGCCTCACCATGATACAACATTTCGCCGAAACCGCTGACTCCTTCCAACGCATGGCCAAAAGTGTGGCCGAGATTGAGCAGCGCCCTCCTGCCGCCTTCGCGCTCGTCGGAGGAGACGATGGCAGCCTTAGCAGCACAGCTTTCCTGCACGGCGGTTGCTAGCAGCGTGGTGTCGCCTTGCAGCAGTGCTGCTCCATGCTTTTCGCACCAGGAAAAAAATTCGGGACGGTCAATCAAACCGTATTTGACGGTCTCGGCAAACCCGGCGGCCAAATGCCGCTGGGGTAAACTGCTCAACAGCCGGGTATCAGCCAACACCAGCCGCGGCTGATAAAATGCGCCGATCAAATTCTTGCCATATTGGCTGTCAATTGCGGTTTTGCCGCCCACACTACTGTCCACTTGCGCCAGAAGGGTGGAAGGAATCTGCACATAATCCACCCCGCGCAGCAGTAGAGCGGCCAGCAGCCCTGCCATATCGCCGACGACCCCGCCGCCCAGCGCGATGATGAGAATTTTGCGATCCGGTTGCTGCGCCAGCGCCGCTTCCGCCATCGGCCCGAAATGGGCAAAATTCTTGCTGCCTTCGCCAGGTGGTATGATAATCGGCTGCAACACCTGGTGGCCGGCCGCCAGCAGGCTGGCGCGCAAAGCCTCGTGATACAGCGCAGCGACCGTGGCATCGCTGACGATGAGGCAAGCCCGCCGGCCAAGGCGCTCATTGATTTGGTGACCCGCTTCGGTCAGCAGACCGGAACCGATCAAAATATCGTAGGAACGGTCAATACCGGCGGGCGGCAGGGCAACGCGTAAGGTGGAGCTTGATGTCATGCTCCTAAAGTGCTGAACCGCGGGGCAATTGGCAAGACCGGAAATCGCCTCAGGATACCACGATTTGGCGGGCGTCGGGGCGGTCTTGGGTTGCAGCATAGTCGGCCAGCGCAGTTACCACG
>CAYOGS010000097.1:0-846 GCA_964403435.1 uncultured Rhodospirillales bacterium
AGGTAGGCCATCCAGTTAAGGCTCCACTTGAAGCCGACATTCGAGAACTTGAATCCGGCGGCTGGCTGGCTTGCCTCCCGGTGGTTGTAGTTCAGCGTCACCGCCGCTGAGGGTCCTTTTGCTGCGCGCTGATCGACGGGCGTATCGGTGGTTGACAGGTTGATCAGATACGGGTTGCCAGTGCTGGTACACATACCGGGAGACTTGCCGCCGCCGCAGAGTGTTTGATCCGGGTTGGTGGCGGAGGGCGCCCCCATGCCGAACACCGCCTTGGCCTCGTCCGAGGCCGGATCAACCGTCCGCCAGCCGGCGGCATCGCCCGCGCCGGTCGGCTTCGCGCTGTCAGGGATGATGAAGTAGCCGCTGCCCTCCGCGTCAATCGCTTCGCGGGTCATGCCTTGGGCGCCGGCCAGGAAGGTCGGGTCATCCAGCAGATAGCGCCCGTCCGTCTCGTCCACCACGGCAGCGTAGTGGCTCAACTTCCAGTGGATGATGGCCGGCACCGGGATCGGCTGGCCGGGTTCGCGTTTGATGATGCGATGCTTGAGGCCGGTTTTGGTGGTCAGCTCGGAGAGCTGGTTCAGGCTGAAGCCTTTGGGGCCCGACTCCGCCGCATGGGCGATGAGGATCTGTTCCTTGGTGCCGCCTGTACGTGACAACACATTGACCAGCGCCTTCGGACCGCACAGGAAGGCGATCTCCGGCCGGTTGCGCATCGTCCAGAGGCCTTCCTTGGTGCCGGAAAGCGGCAGCACGTGGCGCTCCGGGTCGAGCGCATCCGGCGGCAGCCCGAACCGTCGCGTCAGCCAACCGGCGGCGGCGGCGCGGAACTCGGCGGTGCCGTTG
>CAYOGS010000097.1:856-7002 GCA_964403435.1 uncultured Rhodospirillales bacterium
CAGTTCGGTCGCGCTGCCCTGGATATCGCGGTTGCTGATCTCGGCCAGCAGCGTATCGATCTGATCCATGTGGCCGATACGCGCATGCATGCGCAGCAGCTCGCCGATGGCGCGGTCCGCCAGGCGCTTCGCTTCATTGATGGTGCTGGTCTTGCCCAGCGCCCAGGCCTGCTCATAAGAGGTTATGGCGCGGCTGTAGTAGCCGCTGCGGTAGTAGCCCAGCCCGAGATTGATGTGCACAGCCATCGCCCAGCCGGAGTTGGGGTACTGCGCCAGGAAGTCGAGGAAGGGCTTGGCCTGGTCCGGGAAGTCAGCAGCCGTCGCGGCCTCGGCGCGGGGCGTGGAGAACGCGGTCACCGCCGCCATGAGCGCGGTGTCCTGTTCCGGTGTCGTCGCACTGGTTGCCACGAGTAGTTCGGGGAAACCCTCCACAGCAATCATGGGCGGCGGTTCCGGCAGCGGCTCCTGCTCCGGCCGTCCCATGGGTACGGCACCCGCAATCGGCTGCGCCTGCTTGGCGTACATGTTGAGGAACGCCGGATTGACCGGCGTGGTCGCGGTGGCGTTCGTGTTGGTGCTGCCCGCGCTCGGCTGTGCCAGCACGTCCTGCGCTTGCGCGGGATGTTGGTCGGAACGCCAGGGTGCAAAAGACAGGATCGACAGGACAGCGATAGCGCCGACGGTGAGCGCGGCACTCCGGCCTGCTCTTATTAAGCTCGATGGCCGCATGTCCGCACCCCTTCAACATCACTTCAAGGCATGCGGCAAAAGGAAGCATGGAACGGCACATGAATCAACACACGTTTTGCGTGTAGGGTGTGTGGTCGCCAAATACATACCACCGTATGTATCGCCAATGGCTCGGCCTGGTTTGCTCCACGATCGCCGCACAGCGGCAGGGCAGGAAAGATGTGCCATCCGGTCTCGCTTATGCCGCCCCCTGCCCGCACTCACTCTTTCGCGCGCAGCTTCGGCCCGGTAGGACCTGCCGTGTAATCGATCTGGTTGTGATGGTTCGAGCGCAGCACGATGCGGCCATTTACTGGCAGCGCGTCGAGCACCAGATCATAGCCCCAGCCGTCGGTCTGCGCGAAGGCCGCACCGATCCGCGTCCACGATGCATCCGGCTCGCCCGTGTTCTTGGTGTAGTCCCGCACCGTATAGGCGATGAAGCTGGGCCGCTTACCCGGATCGTTCGTCATCCCGTCCTCCGCTACTGCATCGTTCTGCATAGCGCGCGAGGAGACCGGCAGACAAGCGCCTCAGTCAGCCTTCCAGAAGTGGTGATCCAACGGTGGTGCTTCGCGCCTCAGCCAACATCGCAAGGCTTTTAGTAAACGCAGAAAGAGCGTCAGCAGGTTATACGTTGACCACCAGTGCCCAATCGAGCCCCACGGGTGCGCAATTTAATTTTGTCCCGTGAAGCCTACCAACCCAAGGCGTGAGTATATCTTAAAGAATACTTCTCGAACCTGAATCGGGTTTTCGTCTCTGGCGCGCCACCACAGGCATGGGCGAAGTGGGGGGTTTCTGTTGCCCGGCACCCCCCGAGCCGCGTGAGCTACAAACTGCTAATCATCCGCAAGCGGAGATTAGGCAGCCATCGCAACTTCACGAGTGTCAACATTGTCGTTGGCACTTGTAGGATTGACCCGATAACGGCGGAATCATGCCGGGCAAAAACCATGTCTTTACTGCGTGCGTCGATCCTATTTCGCCCCCGCCGCAGCGCCCTGCAAAGCCGCAAGCCGCTGTGGTGGAGGCGCCGGGTACCGCCCCCGGGTCCGCTCCGTCTATTCCACAAGGCGTTTATCGCCATAGTCGGTTTCCCGACCCTTCAAATATAGCCATTAATGTTTAATAATCCAAGGGCTGCGATGAATGGATTTTACGAGAGGCCGACGGAAACACCCCACGCGCCGCGTTGAAACGACATAACAACGCTAATTTGGAGGATTACGATGCTTGGTAAACAAAACATTATGCTCTCGGGCTTAGCGCTCGCGCTGGTTGGGATGCCTGCTTTCGCCGCACAAAGCACCACCACATATACGGGTCCCAACGGCGGTCAGACGGTCGTGGAAGGGTCATCGACCTATGACCGGGACAGCAAGAGCATCATTTGGGATAAAACCGCGACCGGCCCCAAAGGCCAAGTTGGCACGGCGCAAGGCACCAAAACTTATGATCCCGACACCAATAGCGTGGTTAGCAGCGGTACCTACACCGGACCGAAAGGTCACACCGCGACGTCCAGCGGTACAGCGACCTATGACAAGGATACAAACACTTTAACGAAGGACAAGACGGTAACCGGAGAAAACGGCAAGACCGCGACCAAACATAGCGAGACCGTTTTCGACCGCGAAAACCACACCGCCAACAACACCAGCACCTCTACCGGCCCGAACGGCAGAACCGTGACCGGCGTGGGTTCGGCCAACTATGATAAAGACACGAATACGCTAAACTGGCAGAAGACCTATACGGGCGAGAACGGCAAAACCGCCACCACCAACGGGTCCGCTGTTTATGATCGGGAAAACCATTCTGCCACCAGCACGTCAACACGTACTGGCTTCAACGGCCGGACATCAACCAGCAACGGCGCCGCCGTTTATGACCCAGCCAATAAGACGCTAACGCGTGACCGCCTGACCACGCGACAGAACGGTAAGACCAGCAGCATGCATAGCGAGACCTTGTTCAACCACAACAAGGCGGGGCGCACCGGCAATCTGCAACGCTTGCAGGTGAAACCGATAAAGTCACCTGCTGCCGGCCTGCAGAGCAATGTACTTTACGGCAGTAAGCGGGCTGTCAATCACTCCGCCGGCCGGCGTGGCGGCGGACGGCATCGTTAAAGGCACGGTACACTTATGGAGCCTGCCGCCGCTGATACACCGAACAGCGAAGCCGCCGCCCTGATGGCGCGCATTCGCCAAGGTGATCAGGATGCCTATACCATCCTGGTGCGGCGGCACGGCCAGCGGCTCTATGGTCTGGCGCGCCACATGTGCGGAGGTACCGGCGAAGCGGAGGAAGTGGTGCAGGATGTATGCCTGCGGCTGTGGCAAAGACCGGAAGCTTGGAACTCTGAGCGTGGCAGTTTCACCGCCTGGTTAGACAAAGTGACCGTCAATGCTTGCCTAGATCAGTTACGCCGCCGCAAATGGCATGGTGGCGCGGTATCGGATGAGTGGGCCGACCCCGCGCCGGATATCGTAGCCAGTCTGCTGCAGCAGGAAGAGCAGCAAGCCGTGCGTGACGCCTTGCAATTGCTGCCGCCGCGCCAGCGCGCCGCTTTACTGCTTGTGGAGTATCGCGGTCTAGGTCAGGTCGCAGCGGCGGCGGATATGGGCTTGAGCGTTGAGGCATTGGAATCACTCCTCGCGCGCGGCCGGCGAAAATTACGCGAATTGCTGATGCCATTGTTGCGGCAAGAGAAAGGAGAACATCATGCGGCAGGACGATGAAATGCTGACGATGCTGGATCGCTATGGCGCTGACATCAGCGCATGGCCGCAAGCTTGGCGTACCCAGGCCCAGGAACGCGCGGCGCGCGACCCACAATTTCTGAACAACATATCGGCGCAGCAGCGTTTGCAGCAAGTGCTACGCCAATTGCCGGACGCCCCTGTTCCAGCCGAGTTATGGACAAAGCTTTTCGCGTTGCCCAAGCGCCAGGCGCAGCTTTCTCTGGCAGTGCTGTGGATGATGCTGGGTCGCTTCGGCCGTGTTGGCAGCGCGGCGGGACTGGCTTCGGCATTACTCTTCGGTGTCTGGCTGGGCACATCTTTCCCGACCGAGAGCGACGCCAGCGTGGATGATACGATTGAAATTTCCGATTTTGGGCTCTTGTAAGGCGGAGATAGACCATGAACTTGACCCAGAAACCTCAGACGCTCTTGGTTATCCTTCTGGTGTCCCTGGCTTTGAACTGTATCGCCATTGGCGTCTGGATTGCGCCGGCTCTCAAAGGACGTGGCGTGCAGGCCGGGGTTGAGCGTATGCTGAAGGTGGCAGAGAAGGCCCCGCCAGAATTACGCCGTGCTTTGCGCGAGCAATGGCGTAACCACAGTGACGAGATGCGCGCGACGCATGATGCATTGCAAGGCACGCGACAAGAAATTATGCAACTGCTGGATGCCCCCCAACTTGATGAGGCGGCTTTGCGCGCCAAGCTAGCCACAGCGCGGCAATCGATGGAACGCATGGTTGCCGCCATGCATGACGGCGTCGTGGTGGCGATGCGCGATATGCCGCCAGAAAAGCGCCGCCAGTTTGCGCAGATGTTGCTCAAAAATTATGGCTTTAAGCCACCGCTGCGCGATAACGTGGAGCCACCGCCAGGCCAACCGCCAGAGCCTCGCCCGCAATAACAGGGTAAGCCTGGCCAATAGCTTGCCGTTAGGGCGCGCCGCGACTATGCTGGCCATCCCTGAGCCAGATAGCGAATGCCATGCAACAATCTGACCAAGAGCCGGATTGGGATCCGCCTCCCTCCAAGGTGCCACTGCCGAAACTTTTGCTGCGGGGTAGTGCCTTGATTTTAGGCTCCGTAATGTTGCTGGCTGCTCTGATCGGTTTATTTATCGTAGCCGTTTGCTCGAACCTGCTTGGCAGCGGCGGTGCTTACGGTATGGCGAACGCCAAGGCGTACCAGATGCTGCTGGCCAGCTTGAGCGCCTCTGCCCTTGGCCTGTTATTGGTGGAATATGGCGCGATAGCGGTTAAATCCCGTTGGCGCCTGTTGCTCGGCATAGGCTGCGCTGTGTTGCTTGGCGTTGTGGCTATGGACTTAGCGTTTTGACCGTTCATCTCTTTTTCGACATTCTGGCCTGGCTGACAGCGATCGCCGTGCGCTTCTGGAGCGTACGGCACTTCCGGCTACAGTTGACGGAAGTGCCTCCAGCTTTGCGCTGGCGTTATACACTGGTGCTGCTGCTCGGTGCCGGCAACGGTGCCATGTTGGCTGGCACCTTCAATCTCTGGCTGCAATTCCCGGACGCGCTGGGGCACAGTGTCCTGGGCGCGATCATTGGCGGCATTGTGACGGTGGAGATATTCAAGCATGTTCACAGCCTGCGGCACTCCACCGGCGTGTCATGGGCACTGCCACTAGCGACGGCCATCTCCGTCGGGCGGTTGGGCTGTTACTTCTCTGGCCTGCCGGACTATACCTATGGCATCGAAACTTCGATGCCCTGGGGTGTTGATTTCGGCGATGGCATAACCCGGCACCCGGTGCAGCTTTATGAATCCTCAGCAATGCTACTCTTTGCCCTAACGAGCTTAGTAGCTTTATGGGCGCGCAGCACCTGGTATCAACGTAACGGGTTTTATGCATTTTGCCTGTTTTACGGCGTGCAGCGCTTTGTTTGGGAATTTCTAAAGCCTTACGCACCGCTGCTCGGTCCACTCAATCTCTTTCACCTGTTGTGCCTGCTGCTCATCGGCTATGCTTTGGCGCGTATGACTTTTCTGAGGCCGCATGACCCACCCCGCCCGTGACGCCAAGCCCTATCTGTTTTATGGTCAGACCACATCGTTATGCGAAACCTGCCTGGAATTGGTGCCGGCTAAGATCATCGTGGAAGATGAAGTAGTGTTTTATCAAAAGCGCTGCCCGCAGCACGGCGTGCAAAAAACGCGCGTCTCTGGTGATTTTGCCTATTATAAATCCCAGCACGAATTCCTGAAACCCGGTGACAAACCATTACGTCTGCATAGTACGACAGACTATGGGTGCCCTTATGATTGTGGCCTGTGTCCCGACCACGAGCAGCATTCCTGCCTCGCCATCATTGACATCAACGACCATTGCAACCTGACCTGCCCAGTCTGTTTTGCGGATTCATCGCCGCAACGAGAGACTCACAAATCCCTCGCCGAAGTCGAGAAGATGCTCGACATCATTGTCGCGGCGGAAGGCGAGCCTGATTTGGTGCAGATCAGCGGCGGCGAGCCGACCATTCACCCAAATATACTTGAAATTCTGCAGGCGGCGAAGGCGCGGCCAATCCGTCACTTGATGCTCAACACCAACGGCATCCGCATCGCGCAGGATCCCGCATTCGTTTCCGAACTGAAAAAACTAGCGCCGGGCTTTGAAGTCTATCTGCAGTTTGACTCTTTGCAGGCGG
>CAYOGS010000098.1:0-393 GCA_964403435.1 uncultured Rhodospirillales bacterium
AGTCTAGGTTGATCAGCCTCTTCCTAGACCTGCCATGCCTGCTTTATAAAAGTCACCATCCCACATAATATAAGCTTGATTTTTCAGACTTTTCTTTACTTTTTGGCTTACTTTTGTCTCGCCTGGCGCCGGTTACAAAGCTAAAAATGCCCTATTTTTGCCTTAAGGTCATGGAAATATTGGCAAAAGACCGATTCGCATGTTATGAGGGTGGCGCAACACGGGAATTTTTGTCTGCTGCCCTCATGGCCAGGCCTTGCTCTTGTCGGGTTTGAGCAACCGGCGCCAAGACATTGGCAGGCATTGCAACTTTTCGTTCTTGCGCCTTGGTATCTTACCAATTGATGTTCTACCATAAGGACCTGCTATGGCAGCGAACAAAAAAAACAAAGC
>CAYOGS010000098.1:403-6869 GCA_964403435.1 uncultured Rhodospirillales bacterium
GCCAAAGCCTCTGCCCCGGCCAAGCGTGCCGCTCCTGCGAAAGCGCCGGCAAAGAAGGTTGCACCCAGCAAAGCGCTGCCGCCCAAAAAAGCTGAAGCACCTGCGATTAAACCTGCGGTCAAGCCAGATACCAAAACCGTAATCCCGCCCGCGCCAAAGGCGGCACCTGCACCCAAAGCAGCGGCGCCTGCGCCGCGCCCGATGCCCATGCCGCTGCCGCGCCCCAGCCTGGCAGCACAATTTTCCGGCGCCGCGCAGGGCGGCAACAAGCTACCGCCGCGGCTACAGGCGGTCATTGACCAACGTGAAATTGAACAGCTGATTTATACGCAGGCGCATGCGCTTGATCGCGGCGAAGAAAGCCTACTGCGCTCCATCTATCACCCTGATGCGACTGTGGATATGGGACCTGGTATTTTTCAAGGATCGGTAAGTGATTATATCAACTGGGTCAGCCTGGTGATGCAGCAAGTCAAATCCTCGCACACCATGATCGGAAATATCCGACTAGATATCCGTGCTGACGAAGCCTTTGGCGAAAGTTATTTCGTGGCACAGAATAGGCTTGATAAGGCGACAGGTCGCGAGGATCTATTTTTAGCCGGCCGAACTCTCGACCGGTTCGAGCGGCGGCCGACCGGTCCTGCCGGCGTGTGGAAAATCGTGCACCGCAAGCAGGTGCTAGACTGGGTTCGCACAGAAGCCGTAGCCGACATCTTCTACCACATGAATCCGGATGCGTTGTGGGGTTCGCGCAGCAAAGCCGATTTATCTTACCAGCTAGAGCAGTTCCCAGGCGGCCAAGGCAGCGGTACCAGCAAGCTTCCCAGCTTCATCGGCCGGCGCTATGAAGGCAAAAGCATCAAGCTGTAATTACTCTTTTCTCGTCTGTCCGACCGGTTCATAACGGAGCGTCATGACGTCAGTTCCATATTCCGTGCCGTGGTTGTCGCGCTGCCTTGGCACGCCGCATCCACCTTATCCAATCACGGTTTTAGATTATTGCCGGCTTACGGTGTTCACTTGGCCAGGCGGTTTGCTGCTAGCGCTGGCGGCAGCGTTGTTCGCCTTGGTCTTTGCGCTGACCGCACAGTACGGTTTCGGCTTCAAACCCTGTGTGCTGTGCCTATGGCAGCGGGTGCCTTATGCGCTGGTCTTGCCCCTAGCTCTGATAGGGTTGTTGCATGTCAGACTCAAGCCCTGGCGCGGTGCGTTGCTCTTAGCTTGCGCACTATGTTTTCTGGTGGATGCCGGCATCGCGGCGTTTCATTTCGGTGTCGAGCAACGTTGGTGGCTCGGCACCACCGGTTGCGCTATCCATGCCAGCGGCGCCACTGAACCGGCCACGTTGCGCCTGGCTTTGCTGGCCAGCCCCGTCGCGCGCTGCGACGAAATTGCTTGGCGCTTCCTCGGCCTTTCCATGACTGGTTGGAATTTTCTTTATGCCTTCTCGTTATCACTACTGACCGCCGTACTGGTCTGGTTCGGAAATCCCTGCACCAAACCTGCCGAGCCGACGGGATAAACACCCCATCGTAGCAGCATCAGCGACTGCTTCAGCCTGAGGGCAGACGTTTCAGCGCCGCCTGCGCCTGCTCGATCCAATCTCGTTCCCGTTTTTGGTAATGTTTCGGTGCATGCGGTGCACGCCGGACGATATCGGCATAAATAGCCTGCGCGGCAGCCGTTTCGCCGCGCGCTTCCAGGAAGCTAGCATAAGCAATGCGCGCTTCTTCGCCAGCATAGGTTTTAATCAAAGCGTCATACGCAGTACGTGCTTGATCAATAGCGCCCGTTGCTTGCAGGAGTTTGGCACGCAACAGCTTGATATAATCCTTCGGTGTCCAAGCTTCATGCGTGCAAATTCTCTCCGCATACTCAAGCGCTTTGGCGTGGCTGCCTTGATAGAAATAAGCATAGGCCAGGCCTTCAAGTACGGCGGGATCATCGGCGAAATGTCCGGACAATGCCGGCTGCAGCACGGTGATGACGCCAGCATAATCTTGTCGCCCCATCAAGAGATGCGCCATCTTAAGACGATTGGCGACCGTCGGTGTGGTTTCCAGCGCGTGGCGCACGGCGGCAATTTCCGTATCTGGAAAGCGCCGGTTTTTCAGCCATTTTTTTAAATTGTGCGCCTCAGGGCCGGATACTATTTCGGGCAATAGCTCGATAATGAAATAAATTAAACTACCGATCCCAGGAAAGGCCAATAGAATAAACAGCCAATATCGATCGCGTCCCGTGCGAAACGCATGGACGCAGAACAAAATTGCGAAGGCATAGGCGGTCAGAAAGAGCGGCATGGGTCATTCCTTACAATCGGCGCATCCTAATACAAAGCACCGACGTTTGGCAAAACCTGGCCGCTGATTACCCAGATTCGAGCTCGGCGTCCCAATATAGGAAATCCCGCCAGCTTTCATGCAGAAAATTCGGCGGAAAAGCACGCCCATTTTCCTGCAACAAATGGCTCGTCGGGCGTTCCGGTTTACGGCGTGGAAACATACCGCATTCCCGTGGCAACCAGTGACCTTTACGGAGGTTACATTTACCACAAGCCGTCACCACATTATCCCAGGCTGTGCGGCCGCCGCGTGAACGTGGCACCACATGGTCAAAGGTCAGCTCCTGCGTAGGGTGCTGATGGCCACAATATTGGCAGCGGAAGCTGTCGCGCAAGAAGACGTTGAAGCGCGTGAAGGCCGGAAAGCGCGTTGTTGAAACGAAATCCTTGAGCGCGATGACGCTGGGCAAGCGCATGCTGAAATTCGGCGCATGCACTTCTGTCTCATATTCGCTAAGAATACTCACGCGCTCTAGGAACACGGCCTTCACCGTATCCTGCCACGACCAGAGGGAGAGCGGATAATAACTCAGCGGCCGGAAATCGGCGTTCAGCACTAGGCTAGGACAAGATTCAAGCGACACAGACACAGTCACGCTCCCGTACGAGGACACGCAACGCCACCCTTATCACACATCGAGCCGCGCCAACGCACCAAAGAGCCGCGCCACCGTCACACGTCGCCGCAACCGCCGCGCATGGCACCGCAAAGTTTCATTGCTAATTTAACTTAGCAATTCTTAATATTCCGGCAAGCATGATGCCGCCGACCGTGTGATTTTAGCGATTTTGTGACATTTTCGCAATGCACAATCGGCATGGCTTCAGCTGATCAATTTGGCCACGCCAAAGGCAGCAGCGGCTGCAGCGGCGCCAATCAACATTGTTTGCATGGCAGCACGAACAATACCAACACCTGTGAAATAGCCTTTGGCACCACCGAAGAGCAGCAGCGCCAGTAAGGTCAGCCCCACCGAAACGAAGAGTGCCGGCTCAATCTCCGTCAACATAATATAGGGCAACAACGGAATCAGTCCGCCGAGAATATAGGCGCCGCCGATGGTGAGTGGGCTTTGCAGGAGCCGCTTAGCGTCCGGCTCATCCAGCCCCAACTCAAAACGCATCATGAAATCCACCCAGGCCTTTGGGTCTTGCCGCAAACCATCCACGACAATGGTTGCTTGCTCCGGTTGTAACCCATAACGCTGCAGGATGGCCGCGACTTCCCGTGCCTCTTCCTCCGGAATATCCTTGATTTCCTGTTCTTCACGCGCACGCTCGGCAACATAATGTTCGGCATCGGTGCGTGCTGCGAGATAGCCACCAAGCCCCATGGCGATGGCGCCGGCAGCAATTTCCGCCACGCCGGCCGTGACAATAAGCTGTGTGCTGGCAACAGCACCGCTCAAGCCGGCGGCGAGTGCGAAAGGCACCGTCAATCCGTCGGACATGCCGATGACGGCATCACGCAACATGGCGCTGGACGCCATATGTTTTTCAGCATGGTGGCCGCCCATTATGCGGCCTTAATGGTAAGACAGAGTTCTTCAACCAGGCTGCGCACCAGCGCCTCGTCGTCACCTTCCGCCATCACCCGCACCACCGGCTCGGTGCCGGAGCGACGAATCAGCAGGCGGCCATGACCGTTTAGCGTTTTCTCTGCCGCCGCGATGGCCTGGACAACTTTTGGTGTTACCAGAACCTCGGGCGCCGCTTGCACATTCTGCAGGATTTGCGGTAGCGGCGCGAAGACGTTCAAGACTTCACTAGCCGGCAGGCCGCGGCGCTGTACGATGGCCAGCATCTGCAGCGCGGCGATCAAGCCGTCTCCGGAGGTGGCAAAATCGCTGAGTAGAATATGGCCGGACTGCTCGCCGCCCAGATTACAGCCGCTGCGGCGCATTTCCTCCACCACATAACGGTCGCCCACCGGCGTGCGCTGCAAGCCGATGCCCTGCTTTTGCAGGAACCTTTCCAGGCCGAGATTGGACATGACAGTTGCAACCACAGCGCCGCCACGTAGCATTCCTTGCTGCGCCCAATCTGCAGCGATGAGCGCCATCAGCTGGTCACCGTCAATCCGCCGGCCATTTTCGTCGGCAACGATTAGCCGATCGGCATCGCCGTCTAAAGCCAGACCAAGATCGGCCTTGTGTTCCTGCACCATGCCCTGCAGCCATTGTGGCGCGGTGGCGCCGCAATGGTCGTTAATGTTGGTGCCGTCCGGATTAACACCGATGGGGATTACTTGTGCCCCCAATTCCCACAGTACCGTGGGCGCTGTACGATAGGCCGCGCCATGGGCGCAATCTACCACGATCTTCAATCCATCCAGCCGCAGACCGCGTGGGAACGTCCCCTTGACCCATTCGACATAGCGTCCCAACGCATCGTCAAGCCGGCTAGCTCGCCCGAGGGCGGCGGATGCAGCTGGGCGTAGTTTTTCCGGCGCCCCCATCAAGGCTTCAATCTCAGCCTCTATGGCATCCGAAAGCTTATAGCCATCGGGACCGAAGAATTTGACCCCATTATCCTGATAAGGGTTATGGGAGGCAGAAATCATCACGCCGAGATCAGCGCGCAGACTGGTGGTGAGCATCGCCACCGCCGGTGTGGGCAAAGGCCCTAACAAAATGACATCCATACCCATACTAACAAAGCCGGTGGTGAGTGCCGGCTCCAGCATATAGCCCGAGAGACGCGTATCCTTGCCGATCACCACGCGATGCCGGTGATTGCCGCGTTGGAACACCGCGGCCGCCGCCTGCGCCACGCGCAGCATTGTCTCAGCCGTCATCGGCTCGCTGTTTGCCTGACCGCGAATACCGTCCGTGCCAAAATAGATGCGTCCGTTCATGCTATTCCTTTCACAGCCAGCATAACCGCTCATGCCGTGCCCGGCAAATGCCCCTCAAGCAGGCAGTGTTTAGCACAATTGCGGCGATAACACGGCCAGCCTTACGGAAACCGCAACACGGCTACCCCGCGACGCAATCCACATGATAGAAGGTCTTGCCGTTAACCTCGGTTTCCACCAGGCCGTGGATATCCGCCTCGAAGCCCGGGAAACGGGCGTTGAAGTCACGCGCAAAGCGTAGATATTCCACGATGGTGCGATTAAAGCGTTCGCCCGGCACCAGCAGGGGAATGCCCGGTGGGTAGGGCGTGAGTAGCGCACTGGCCACCCTGCCTTCCAGCTCATCAATCGGCACGCGCTCCACCTGGCCGTGCGCCAGCTTGGCAAAAGCGTCGGACGGCTTCATAGCCGGCTGCATGTCGGACAGGTACATTTCCGTTGTCAGGCGCGCGATGTCAGCCGCGGCATACATGTCATGAATTTGCTGGCACAGATCGCGCAGACCAACCGCCTCATAGCGCGGTTGCTTGGCGCAGAATTTCGGCATGACGCGCCAGATGGGCTGGTTTTTGTCATAATCGTCCTTGAACTGCTGTAGCGCCGCCACCAGCGTGTTCCAACGCCCCTTGGTGATGCCGATAGTGAACATGATAAAGAAGGAATAAAGCCCCGTCTTCTCCACGATGATGCCATGTTCGGTAAGATATTTGGTGACGATGGCCGCCGCAATGCCCGTGTTAGCAAACAACCCGTCCATCCCGAGGCCCGGGGTGATAATAGTGGCCTTGATAGGATCAAGCATGTTGAAGCCGGGTGCCAGCTGCTTGAAACCATGCCAGTCATCCTCTGGCCGCAGCAACCAATCCTCACGGTCGCCGATGCCTTCTTCCGCCAGATAATCAGGCCCCCAGACCTTAAACCACCAATCCTCACCGAATTCCTCGTCCACTTTACGCATGGCACGGCGGAAATCCAACGCTTCCAGGATAGACTCCTCCACCAGCGCCGTACCACCTGGCGGCTCCATCATCGCCGCCGCCACATCACAGGAAGCGATAATGGCATATTGCGGTGAGGTCGACATGTGCATCAAATAGGCTTCATTGAAGAGATTCCGGTCAAGCTTGCGCGTCGCGGCGTCTTGCACAAGAATCTGTGAGGCCTGTGACAGACCGGCTAGCAGCTTGTGCGTAGAGTGAGTGGCAAAAATCGGTGTATCCTGCGGTCGCGGCCGGTCGCGGCCGATGGCGTGCATATTATGA
>CAYOGS010000099.1:0-6815 GCA_964403435.1 uncultured Rhodospirillales bacterium
CCAGCAGTTTTGTAGAGTGGAACAATGTAAAAAAATTGGACACCCGTGGTGATTGTTATCGTCTCGGTCCGGAAACAGTGACATTATTCTTAGTCGTGGGTGCATCAGGGATTGTCGAACAAGTGTTGGCTGAATTGGAAGGACCTAAGGCTGACTGCTTTGTGAAAAGTTATCTCGGACAGCAAGGGAAGCGGCCTCCATATTCGCCGATTTTGCTGCGCATGAACTTTGAGTAAGAGGCGATTGAGTGGGTGCAGTCTCGGCGAGATTTTAAGACCTATCCTTAGTCTAACGCTCTCTCTGCTTTCACGAGCCTAAAGCGTGGAATTGAATGAGCTTTAGAGCCAAAAATTAGGCGGGCTCCGGCTTGTACATACCCTACTATTAGGCCAAATCGGTTCTATGCTCGATTTTGACCAGACCTTAGTTTGCGCTAGCGCTCGGGCCGATATGCTTGCTCAGGAACAGCGCGGCTTTGGTCAGGCCTTCCTGGTCAATGGTGTGACCCAGCATCGGGCGCGTTTCGGTCAGGACGGTGACGCCGGCTTGTTGCAGATAGTGTGCTGATGCCGGCATTGCGGCATAAGGCACCACCGTATCCATCATGCCATGCACGAGCAGTACCGGTGGTTTGCTGCGGATGGCGCTGGCGATCTTGTCTGGTCCCACCAGCGCGCCGGAAAAACCGACAAGCGCGCCTAGCCCTTGCGAACGACGCAGCCCGACATGCAGCGCCATCATGCTGCCCTGGGAGAACCCAACCAGTGCTAGGCGGCTGGGTGGCAGTTGGTGCGCTGCCAGCAATTCATCCAGGTAGGCGTTGAGTTTGGGCGCTGCGCGTTCGGCGCCGTTAAGAATCGCGTCCTGCGACCAGTCCTGCAGTCCGAACCATTGCCGTCCCATGGGTGCCATGTCGCACGCTTCCGGCGCATCGGGACTATAAAACACGGCGTTTGGCAGATAAGTCGCCAATGGTGGTGCCAGGTCAAGCAGGCCGGCGCCGCTGTCGCCCAGCCCGTGCAAGAGGACAATGATGGAGTCAGCCGTCCCGCCCGCGCGCGGCGGCACCATATGAGCTTGCAACATGAAGGGTTATTTTCCGGCGACGGGCGGCAGGGCGTTGAAAGTGATCTGCGCTTGTACCGCAATCTTTTGCGACCGCTGCATCTCCGGAGCTTCTGCGGCCATATCGGTACCCTCGGTCATGCCGCCACTGCTGGCCGCGCTCATGGCTACGGCGCGTCCCATCATTGGCCGCGCCATCATCATCGGCATCGGCGGTGGCACCATGCCTTGCGACGGAACGAAGTCAATGGCGCCGATGCGAAATTGCCGCCCCGGAATCGCGGTATTTAGTGCTGCCAGCTGGTCGTTGGCCTGCTTATAGATATCGGCGCGCAACTTCGCTTGCGCCGCTTCGGTTTCCGCCAGCGTCGGGTCGAAGGCGATCTCGCCCACGGTCAGCTGCATCCCCGCCTTGCTGGCTTTCTTGACGGTGTCATGAATGCCACCCAGCGCGCTTTCCGGCACCCTGGCCTCATAGCTGGCATTCCAACGCTCCAGCCCGGTGGCATCCGTCCCGCGAGAAAATCCGGTCAACCGCCATTCGGTCTTGACGATGTCGTTCACAGCCTTTTGCATCGCCTCGCGCATTGAGCCGGCATTGCTGCCCGCCACAGCAGCGTCAACCTGAACCACCACACGCGCCGTGCTGGTGTTCACCCAGTTTTCGGCCTGCAGGCTCAGCGTGACGCGATCATCGAGTTTCACCTCTTCGGCAACTACCGGCATAGCAGTCCCGCTGAGCAAGAGAGCCAGACAAAGGCGGGCATAATGTGGCATGGGTGCTCCTGCTGGCGGAAACGACAAATTAAAAATCGAGATCCGCATAATGCCTGGACGGCGGCAAACCTGCAAGCCTGTCACCGAGCAGGCTGCGGAAGCTCGGCCGCGATTTGATGCGCGCATACCAGTCGCGTGCGCCGTTATGCTGAGCCCATGGCACGTCGCCGAGATAATCCACCGCCGAAAGCTGCGCGGCGGCCGCCAGATCGGCCAAGGTGAGGGACGCTCCGGCGAGCCAGCTGCGTCGTTCCGTTAGATAGCTGATATAATCCAAATGATAATGGATGTTGTGATATCCGGCGCGCAGCATGGTGCTGTCCGGCCCGCCCTGGCCGGAGAGCCTCTTGAAGGCTTTCTCCGTTACCAGACAGCGCGTCACCTCGTCATAGAATTTGCGACCGAACCAGCCAGCCAGGCGACGCACTTCCGCCCGCGCTTCCGGCGCCTGCCCCAGCAGGTCAGGGCGCGGCTGAGTTTCCATTAGATATTCGACGATGGCATAAGTCTCCGCCAGCACCAGTTCTCGGCCTTCTTCCACCACCACCAGCACTGGTACGTCGCCGGCTGGTGTGAGAGCTAGAAACTCTTCCCGTCGCTCCCAGGGATTTTCGGCGATGAATTCGGCCGGCAGCTCCTTTTCCGCCAGCAGCAGGCGCAGCAGGCGACAAAACGGCTCCAGCGGGTGGTGATATAGGCGATACATGGGGCGTCGTCCTCAGGCTCTTGGCCTCAGACATCTGCATAAATCATGTGTCCGCGAATGCAACGACTACCTGCGCGTGAGCGGAGAAATGTACTATCCAACGAGATAAGTTGGTGTGGCCGGTGCGCCACAGCCGGCAAAATGCTAGCAATTGTCGACAGATGGCGAGGCTTTTCTGCCGCAGAGGCTTGATTCTCCGTGCGCCTGGGTCTAATTTCGCCTCCACGATCTGTCGGCCAAGTGATTCTGGGCAGTCCAATCCCCCTTGGACTCCCGGCTTACCGTTGACAAACGCGTTGCCGGCCGCCACGGCGTTCGGTCTTTTCTGGGTTAATCGCCTGGAAAGACGGAAATGTGCGGTGGGCGGCAGCTTCTTTGGGTTGGCTTGGCTTGGCTGCTGGGCTGTCCTTAATCGGCTGGGCGTGCTGCGCGACGTCAATCTGTTCGGCCATAACCTTTTGGAGGAAGTCACGATGTATAAGAAAGTTTTGTCCCTAATGGCCGTGGCCGTACTTGCTGTTGCTTGCGAAAGCATGCCTGAGAATAACCCAACTTCAAGAATCGAAGGCGAGAACCAACAGACGGCTGTCCCCGGCACTGAACAGGATTTCGTGGTCAATGTTGGCGACCGCGTCTTCTTCGGTTATGACCGCACGGAACTGACGGTTGAAGCCCGCGCGACGTTGGACAAGCAAGCCGCGTGGCTGAAGCAATATCCCCGCAAGAGCGTGACCGTGGAAGGCCATGCCGACGAGCGCGGTACCCGTGAATATAACCTGGCGCTGGGTGAGCGTCGCGCCAATGCGGTGAAGAATTATCTCGCCGCTGCAGGCGTGGCCAAGTCCTCGCTGCATGTCATCAGCTACGGCAAGGAACGTCCGGCCGTGTTGGGTGCTAACGAAGCCGCCTGGGCGCAGAATCGCCGCGGCGTGACCGTGGTCGGTGAAGCCGAAGCCGTCCCGACCAACTAATTCTGGTCCTTTGTATTAAGCCGCGCTTCGCAAGGAGCGCGGCTTTTTGCTGCGCCATTTCTGGTGCTACCTGTGAGGCCGCCACCGGTTTTTTAATGACAGTTCCAAGCAAGATGCTCTACCTTGCGTCATCATTTGGCCATGCGGCCATCGTATCGTTTGACTCTGCATTGTCTCGCAGCATAAGGATCAGACTCCATGACCTTCCGGCGCGCGCCTTTCGTGTTGGCCACCTTGCTCTTGAACGTTGCCACGGTCGTGCCCGCCTGGGCGGAAGGCGGCTACGCGCAGGGCAGCTATCCCAGCCGCACTAACCCTTACCCGGCGCAGCGCAGCGCCGCTTCTGAGACCTACCTAGAAACCCGTATCAGCGATCTGGAAAATCAGCTGCGCGCCGTTTATGGCAAGCTGGAACAAGCTGAATGGCAGAATAAACGCCTGCAAACGCAGCTTGATAAAGTGCAGGGTGACCTGGAAATGCGCTTGCAGACATTGGAACAACGCCCGGCCCGTAATCGTGTGGATGATGCCGATGTCGACAATGACCTGCCGTCACGTCCGCCCCGTCCGCGTGAGGCACGCCCCTCTGATGAGGCCGACCCCATCAACCGCCAGACGAGTTTTGACGAAGACACTGGTGGCAAGTCGGTCACCGGCCGCTTGGGGAGTTTGCGCCTCTCCGGCGACCGCGTGATTGGCGCCGATGATGACGAAATTAAACCGCTGCTGCCCAAGACTCCCCCGGCCTATGGTCTGACGGCGCAGGAGCAGTATGACCGCGCCTTTAGTCTGTTGCGCAACAGCGAATATGAGGAAGCTGAAACCGCATTCAAAGCCTTTCTTAAAAAGAATCCCAAAGACAAGTTGGCGGACAACGCCAAATATTGGCTCGGCGAAACCCATTATGTTCGTAAGCAATATGACGCCGCCGCCGTGACCTTCGCCGACGCTTACCAGTCTGCCCCCAAAGGCCCGAAAGCGCCGGATAGCCTGATGAAGCTGGGCATGTCATTGGCTGGCTTGAAGAAGACGGAGGATGCCTGCACGACGTTGGGCGAGGTGCTTAACCGTTACCCTAACGCCTCGGCGGCTGTGCTCAAGCGCACGCAGCAAGAACTAGCGCGCCTCAAATGTCCCGCCTGACCGCTGCTACCATGGTCGAACATGTCCCCGGTTTGCGCCCGCTGCGCCGTGCTTTAATCTCCGTTTCTGACAAGAGCGGACTCAAGGAACTCGCCGCCGGTTTGCGCGCGCATGGTGTGGAGATATTGTCTACTGGCGGTTCGGCCAAGGCACTACAAGACGCCGGCTTCGTTGTGACGGAGGTGGGCGCGTATACCGGATTTCCTGAAATGTTAGATGGTCGAGTCAAGACGCTGCATCCGCGCATCCATGGCGGCATTTTGCAGCGCCGCGATGATGCGCAGCATCAACAGACCGCCAAGACACATGATATTCCTCCGATTGACCTCATCGTGGTCAATCTCTATCCCTTCGCCGCCACCGTGGCGCGCGGCGCGGATTATGACGATTGCGTCGAAAATATTGATATTGGTGGCCCGGCGATGCTGCGCTCCGCCGCTAAGAACCATGCCGATGTCGCGGTGTTGACGTCGCCTATGCAGTATCAGTCCCTGCTGGATGAATTAGTGCAGCATAACGGTGCCACCGCCTATGCCTTGCGGCAAGAGTTGGCGCAGGCGGCTTATGCGCACACTGCTGCCTATGACGCGATGATCGCGGACTGGTTCGCGCAAGCGCGCGGCGAAGAATTTCCTGCCACGCTCACGTTGACCGCGACGCGCCGCCAAGCATTGCGTTACGGCGAGAACCCGCAACAAAACGCCGCCTTCTATGTCAGCGACCCGCAAGGGGCACTGGCACGTGCGCAGCAATTGCAGGGCAAAGAACTCAGCTATAATAATCTCAACGATACAGACGCGGCGTTCGAGTTAGTGAGCGAATTCACCGATCGTCCAACTATCGCCATTATCAAGCACGCCAACCCCTGCGGCGTCGCTGCGGCGGATGATTTACACACCGCCTGGCAACGCGCCCTGGCCTGCGACCCCGTCAGCGCCTTCGGCGGCATTATCTCTTGCAATCGGCCGCTGGACGGCGCGACGGCGCAGGCGATGGCGGAGATTTTTTCGGAAGTCATTATCGTGCCGGCGCTGGATGACGCGGCGCGGCAGATTCTGGCGGCGAAGAAAAATCTCCGCGTGCTGGTCACCGGCGCGATGCCGGACGCGGCCGTGCATGGCCGGCTGATCAAAACAGTGGCGGGCGGCTATCTCGTGCAGTCGCGCGACGCCACCGTGCTGAACCCCGCGACACTGCGCTGCGTGACGCGGCGCCAGCCCACCGCGGCGGAGCAGCGCGATCTGACTTTTGCCTTTACTGTCGCCAAGCATGTGAAGTCCAACACAATCGTCTATGCCAAAGACCTGGCCACGGTGGGTATCGGTGCCGGGCAGATGAGCCGCGTTGACAGCGCGCGCATCGCGGCGCGCAAGGCGGAGGATATGGCACGCGCAGCTGGTCTGCCGGGCTCACCAACGCGTGGTGCTGTGGCCGCCAGCGATGCGTTCTTTCCGTTCGCGGACGGGCTTGAAGTCCTGATTGAGGCCGGCGTGACAGCAGTCATCCAGCCGGGCGGCTCCATCCGCGACGAAGAGGTCATCGCCGCCGCCGACAAGGCGGATATCGCCATGCTGTTTACCGGTGTCCGCCACTTCCGTCATTGAAGTCTATTCCATACGCAGGTGCGTATTTTAACGGTGTCAGCCGATTGGCGCGTGCGTTTAAGTGAAACAATTTCGGTGATTATTGCAGGTTGGCTGTTGCCAGGGGTGGCAGAATAAGTGGCCCGCCAAGCTATTCCAGCATCAGTCGCTGGTTGGTAAGCTGGCTGGCACTGACCGGGTTGCGCCTTGATGCAGCCGATGTAACCGGCCATCGTGGTGGCGTCGCTTGGCCAAGCTCATTCTTCCAACGCCGCTGATCCATGGGGCGCAGCTTATCTAGCGGCAATCAGGGGAAATCCAACTGTTTGGTGACTGGCACCGGCCGGTCGGTGACGATGGCGGTAATGATGGTGCCGCGCAAGCCACCAGCGCGCGTCATGGCGTGCTCGCGAAGTGAACGCAGATATTACATGATTTCAATGCTTTCCGTATGACGCTGTTCTCCTGGAGGAATTCCACCTGCTTGTCGGGGTCCAAATCCACCTTGCCGTGTGACGCTCGGTCGGGCGCGGCCGTCGGTGTGGGTCACCATCTCGTCAAGGACAGTGG
>CAYOGS010000100.1:0-6787 GCA_964403435.1 uncultured Rhodospirillales bacterium
TCTCTTCGTCGGACTCTTTACGTCCTTTTCCTACTCGCGCAGTCCACGTGAGATTCCGTTGCTACGGCAAAAAGTTGATCTGGTTCTCGCCCGCGCCGGTTGCGATCCAGTCAGCCATGATGGCAAAGCTATGCTGCACATCCTGGACAATTATCCCCGCGATGACATGTTCCAGATCAATGAGACGGAACTGCTGGCACACGCCCGTGGCATTCTACGTCTGCAGGAACGGCAGCGGCTGGCACTCTTCCTCCGTAGCGACCCATTTGGACGCTTCGTCAATGCGCTGATTTATGTGCCCCGCGACCAATATGATTCGACGCTGCGCCGAAAATTCTGTCAGGTTCTGGAAGCGACCTATGCCGGCCGAACGAGCAATTTCGACGTCCGAATGGATAGCGGACCGCTGGCACGGATTCATATCTCAGTCGCCACGACGCCAAGCAATACGACCAAAATTGACACAAACGCCCTAGAGCAGGAATTGCGCGATATCGCCCGGCCATGGAGCGACCAGTTGCGTGACGCGCTCCATGATAGGCACGGCGACCAGCAAGGCCGCGCCCTTGCGGAACGATACCACGCCGCCTTCGCTGTGGATTACCGGGAAGCCACGCGTCCAGAGCAAGCTGTGCAAGATATCGCCACCATCGAGTCCATGGGCAGTGGTAGCATGGGGGTTTGCCTCTCTCGACTTGAGGACGAACCCGGCAACGCCTTGCGTCTGCGGATCTATCATCGCCAAGACTCTCTTGCGCTGTCACAGCTACTACCGGTCATCGAGAATCTAGGCTTATTCGTCTCCACCCAGAACGGCCCTTATGTTGTGACGCCGCATGGGGATAGCGAAATTATCTGGCTCTATGACATCATCGGCACACCGCGCTGGCCGTTACAGCAAGATTTCGCCGTCATCAAGCCGCTGGTGGAAGAAACTTTCCGCCAAGTCTGGGCAAACCGCATGCCAAATGATGGCTTCAATCAGCTAGTGCTGAGAGCCGCGTTGCCAGGGCGCAGCGTCAATGTTTTGCGGACGCTGGCCAAGTACGCGCATCAAATCAAGGCGCCGCAAAGTCGCGAAGCAATGATTGGCGCGCTGGTGAAGCACACGCGATTAGCACAGATCGTGATTGAGCTCTTCACCACCCGCCACGATCCGGCCACGCAGCGTGATGCCGCGAAACAAACAGTCATACTGCTTGACGAGATGCAGTCATTGCTCGCCCAAGTACCCAACCTAGACGAAGACCGTATTCTGCGTCGTTTCGCCAACCTCGTGCAGGCCTCACTCCGCACCAATTTCTATCAGAACGACAAAGATGGCCAGCCGAAGGATTACCTCTCTATAAAGTTCGACTGCGCAAAGATTGAAGGTCTGCCCCTACCCCGGCCGGTCTATGAAATCTTCGTGGTCAGCCCCCGGGTTGAAGCCGTGCATTTGCGCGGCGGCAAGGTGGCGCGCGGTGGCATCCGCTGGTCGGACCGGCATGACGATTTCCGCACTGAGATTCTCGGCCTGATGAAGGCGCAGATGGTAAAAAACAGCGTCATCGTGCCAGTTGGCGCGAAGGGCGGCTTCATCATAAAGCAGCCTGATGAGCAAAACCCCGTCGCTGAAGCCATCGCCTGTTATCAAACAATGATGCGTGGTCTGCTGGACATTACCGACAACCAAAAGAACGGCAAGATTGTGCCGCCCGCCAATGTGGTACGCCATGACGGCGATGATGCCTATCTCGTGGTCGCAGCTGATAAGGGTACCGCAAAGTTTTCCGATATCGCCAATGGTGTATCAGCCGAATACGGTTTCTGGCTGGGCGACGCTTTTGCCTCCGGCGGTTCGGCCGGCTATGACCACAAGCATATGGGCATCACGGCGCGTGGCGCGTGGGAAGCCATCAAGCGCCATTTCCGCGAAATGGGCAAAGACATCCAGCAGGAGGATTTTACCTGCATCGGCGTGGGCGACATGTCAGGCGACGTGTTCGGCAACGGCATGCTGCTCTCGCCGCATATTCGCCTCCTCGGCGCTTTCGACCATCGGCATATCTTTTGTGATCCGAACCCCGATGCTACCAAAAGTTTTGCCGAGCGGCAGCGTCTGTTCAATCTGCCCACCAGTAGCTGGGCAGACTATGATGCAAAGCTCATTGCCAAGGGCGGCGGTATCTTTGCCCGCAGCTTAAAAACCATCACCATCACGCCGGCCATGAAGGCCGCTTATGGCATCGTCGCCGATACGCTGACGCCCGCAGAGCTAATGCAGGCAATGCTGAAGGCGCAGGTTGAACTACTCTATTTCGGCGGCATCGGTACTTACGTCAAAGCGAGCAGTGAGCGCGATGCTGAAGTGGGCGACCGTGCCAATGACGCACTACGCGTTGACGGCGGTGCCTTACGTGCCAAGGTTATCGGCGAAGGGGCCAATCTGGCCATGACGCAGCGCGCCCGCATCGAATATGCCTTAAACGGCGGCCGCATAAATACGGACGCGATTGACAATTCTGCTGGCGTGGACACCTCAGACCACGAAGTGAATATCAAGATCGCGCTCAACAAAGCAGTACTGGACGGTAAGCTGGACACTGCGGCGCGCAACAAGCTCCTGAGTAGCATGACAGACGATGTCGCCGACTTAGTGTTGCGCGACAATTATATGCAGACACAGGCATTGTCACTGACCGAGGCTTCGGCCACCGATTTGCTGAGCAACCATGCCCGCGTGCTGCGGATGATGGAACGTGGTGGCCTGCTGAATCGCGGCGTGGAGTTCCTACCCGATGACGACGCGCTTGCCGATCGGCAACGGCTGGGACGTGGCCTCACCCGTCCGGAGCTCGCAGTCCTAATGGCCTACGCCAAAATTTGGCTGTATCAGCAATTGTTGGCCACGGACCTGCCGGATGATGGCTTCGTCAGTGCCGAGTTATTGCACTATTTTCCACCACGCATGCGTGAGAAATATTTACCCTATGTCGAGAAGCACCAGCTGCGGCGAGAAATCATCGCCACTGCCGTAACCAACAGCCTCATAAACCATGCCGGCATTCACTTCGTCATGCGGATGACGGAGCGCACCGGCAATGATGCGGCCGATGTGACGCGTGCCTATCTGCTGACACGGGAGGCGTTTGGCCTCCTGGATCTGTGGCGCGATATCCGCCATCTCGACAATAAAATACCTACCGCCGTCCAGACGGCGATGCGCACCGCTGTCAACCTTCATGTCTTGCGGCGCTGCGTCCCATGGTTCCTGGCCGAGCACGGCGCCGGCATCGCCTTGGAAAAGCACATTTCGCATTATCGCTCAGGCGTCACCGCGCTGGAAAGCTGGCTCCAGCGCAATGGCGAAGGCCTTCTAGACGCTGCACAACAGGCGGCGTTGCGCCAAGCCACTGCGCAGGGCGTGCCGACCAACCTTGCGGCACGTATCACCTTGCTGCCCTATCTGGCGGCAGCACCAGACTTGCAAAGCCTGGCGCAGCAGACCCGCTCCGACTTGGCCGACGTAGCTGAGATATATTTCCGCCTCGAACAGCAGTGTGGCTTCGGCTGGCTGCGCGCGCGCGTCCAAATGCTACCGACGCCCACCGCCTGGCAGCGTGATGCCGCAGTAGAGTTGAGCGTGGAGGCTTATGCGGTGCAGCGACGTCTAACTGCGGCCGTGTTGAAGCATAAGGGCAAGAACGGCGCCCGCCACGCGGCCTGGAGCCAGCTAATGGCCGACAAATTGCGCGGCGTTGACCTGATGCTGCAAGAACTGCGCGCCGCAGCCTCCCCCGATTTGGCGATGCTGACCATGGCTGTCAAACAACTGGCAGCGCTCGGGAACTAAAGCACCGATGCTCGTGGTTGCTGAATTGCGTCCTCGTTCATTCTGAGCGACAGCAGTGAGGTGATTTTGTGCCTGAAGGTCAACCTATGTCTCGGCGATAAGAGCCCCCGCCTCTGGCAGTCAGCGCCATTCCATGTTAGCCTCACGCCACCCTCGATCCTCACCCAGGAGTACTGGCATGGCGATTATCTACGATGGCCCAATTGTCACCGGCACCGATGAAATCGACACGCTCTATGGTATCGCCGGCGATGATACGCTTATCGGACTAGGTGGCGACGATATTCTTTATGGCGATGGGGATGGTTTTCCCGCCGGTAACGACACGCTGAATGGTGGTACAGGTAGCGATACATTGTATGGTGGCGATGGGATTGACACATTCTTCGTCACAGATGCTGCTGACCAAGTATATGGCGGCAATGATAACGACAAAATAATTGTTATTGGGAATGTTGGTAGTCTGAATGGCCTGGTAATTGATGGTGGAACGGGTTACAATTCTCTGACGTTCGCCGCAAGCACATCTGGTTCTACACAGTTGGTTTATGATCTCACGCAGCTGAACTACAGTAAAATACAATCATTTTCATGCATTGGTTCGAACTCAGCTGTGCGACTTACGGCTGCACAGTTCAATAGTTTTAGCAACGTATTCGTACAATTGAATGCTACCCTGCTCGCCGCTTCAGGCGGCGTGTTTGACGCGACGGGTAAGCCTGTTGATAATTTCAAAGCATCTCCCTTAGGCAATACTTTTATTGACGGATCACCAAGAGGTGCACTTGTAACACTTACTGGTGATGTCGGTAATGACGTTTTCTATTGCGGAGTAGCAAGAGGCTATACCGCTTATGGTATGGGAGGTTCTGATCGTCTATATGGCGGCACCAACCAAAATGAATTTTATGGCGGGGATGGCGCTGACCAGTTAGTAGGCAATATTGACAGGGATTTTTTAGATGGCGGCGCCGGGGTTGATCAGCTGACGGGCGGCTTAAGAGCGGATGTGTTCAAGTTCTCTGCGCTGACGGATAGCGTCCATACCACCGGACAGATGGATCGCATCGCGGATTACGTGGTGGGGCAGGACAAGATTGATCTATCCGGCCTAGGCTTCAGCGGCGTCACCACCGGCACGCCGGCGACGGGGCAGCTAAAGATCAGCTATAATTCCTACTACAACCATACTTATGTGCGTGACCTCAGCGGCTCCGGTTTTGGGTTCTATCTCACGGGCAATCATATCAATCTGAGTAACACCGATTTCATCGGCCTCATCCCAGCTGGCCAAACGATTACCGGCACACCCGGTAACAATGTGCTGCAAGGCAGTAACGGTGATGACGTCATTAATGGTCTGGGCGGCGCGGATCAACTTTTGGGCAATGGGGGCAACGACACGCTGGACGGTGGCACGGGGGTTGACCAACTCACCGGCGGCCTAGGCGCGGATCGGTTCAAATTCGGTGCGGTAACGGACAGTATTTTCTCAACCGGCCAAATGGACAGAATTGCTGATTTTGTGGTTGGCACGGACAAAATTGATCTCACGGGCCTGGGCTTCAGCGGCGTCACCAGCGGCACGCCGTCGCCCGGGCAACTCAAGGTCAGCTACGACTCCTACTACAACCACACCTATGTCCGAGACCTGACCGGAGGCACGGGCTTCGGCTTCTACCTCTCAGGCAACCACACAGCTCTGACGAACGCTGATTTCATTGGACTCGTCAGCAGTTTCGGTGGCCTGAGCGCCGGCTTCAACAGCAGCAAAACCAACAGATTCAACAGCGAGCTGAATAGCGCGCTAGACAACAGCTTCCACAATCTCGTCAACGCGATGGCCAGCTTCGTGCCCGCAGCAACGAGCAGCAGTAGTCGTAATTTCGAAGACCTGCAACGCCCACAGCTGTATGGCGAGTTGACCAGCGGCGGTTAGGGCGGGCAATTTACCGAAGTTATATGGCCGTCACGACTCCAGATCGTCTCGTCCCAAACGACGCGGGTTGCGGTGCCGGCAGCGACGGGAAATGCCGCGCATACCAACTTCTCCCACAACGGCATGATTTTTAGCGAACGCTGGTAACGAGCTTCTAAATCTTGGCGCTGGCGCATCTGCTCAGCGGCATAACGCCGCTGCTCATCAGGATTATTACGGTCACGGTTATTGGCCTTAAACCAATCGAATTTCAGCGCATCTTCCGCGATCGCAGCGTCAACTGTGCCCCGACTGAACAAATCATCTCCCAGCAATGAATAAATTTGTAAGAGATGCGGCTGCAGCGCAGCCCCAAAAACGGGCATAGTGTTAAGCAACAAGGTTTTTGTCGGTTCACGGTGTTGGCCACGACGCAGCAATTCGACCAGCACCGGCACGATTTGCTCGGCAGCTTCCGGATGCCGCTTTGCAACATCCAGGGCTGCTATTTCCCCTGTGGTTAGTTCCTGCCACTGCCCGGCGCCGCCGAGTAGGGTCAAGACTAGTGCCAGATCGTCTGGCTGCTTCTCATCATTTTGGCCTAATTGCAAAAGCAAAGCCGCGATTGCGGCCTGCTTCTGAGAATTTTTTGCCCCATCCATAATGTCTCTCAGACGTGGACGCAGCGCGCGTATGTCTTCTTGCAGTGTGGGTTCCACTGCATATTCCGCCAGCCGTTCCGTAATGTTACGAACGCCAACCCATTCGGCGTCCGCTAGCCTGTCCATTAGGTTGGGTATGGCGCGCCGGTCTGGCTTAGCCGGCATGAGGCCGACATTCGTTTGACCAAGCATGGCCAGTGGGTTGATAGGCTTGATCCCGCAAATATAATCACCATGCTCTCCAGTATCGCAACAGGCATAAGCGCGCTGCACAGCTAAAGTTTCAGCGGCGCCGAGTGCACACATGAAATCATAAGCGGTATAGGCCACATATTCCTTGCCGTCGTCCGTCTCGCGCACCTTGAGCAAGCA
>CAYOGS010000101.1:0-6780 GCA_964403435.1 uncultured Rhodospirillales bacterium
GGCCGGAACCGGGGCTAACGCGTGACTCCATCCATATCCCGTGGGACTATGCCGGCCAGCCCATCCGTCTGGTGGATACCGCCGGGATGCGGAAACGCGCGCGCGTGGAAGACAAGCTGGAGAAAATGAGCGTGCAGGAAACGCTCCGCACCATCCGCCTCGCGCATGTGGTCGTGTTGGTAGTGGATGCCACGCAGGCACTGGAGAAGCAGGATTTGCTGATCGCCGAGCATGTGGCGGAAGAGGGCAGGGCGCTGGTTCTGGCTATCAACAAATGGGATTTGATTGACGACAAGCAGGCCTATCTCAAGCAAACGCAGCACCGGCTCGAGCATGTACTGGCGCAGCTTTCCGGTCTGAGCATGATACCCATTTCTGCCTCGCGCCGCACGGGGCTGGACAAGCTGATGCAGGCGGTGCTTGGCGCGTATACCGTTTGGAACCAGCGCGTCAGCACCGGCGCGCTCAACCGCTGGCTGTTGCAGCTCACGGAAAACCATCCGCCCCCAATCGCCAAGGGACATCGCATCAAGCTGCGCTACATGACCCAGCTGAAAGGGCGCCCGCCCAGCTTCGCACTATGGGGCAACAAGTTGGATGATTTGCCAGATTCATACCTGCGCTACCTCACCAACCACCTACGGGAAGAATTCGGCTTCCACGGCGTCCCCATCCGCTGGCAGCGCAAAAGCGGCGACAATCCGTTTGGAAAGAAGAAGGACTAAACATCAATACCGTCATACAGGCGAAAGCCGGTATCCTGCATCGTGCGTCAGCACGACTAGCGACTCATTGGCAATCAGGCGCTCTCCCTTTGTATTCCGACATGTGCCGGAATGACAAAGCGAACAGGGAGCGATAAACGCCTGGGAAGAAAGAAAAAAGTATTACTTACTTTGCGAGCCGATGTCATTGTCACGAGTCATATTTGACTCTGCTCCAAAAAGTTTTTCCCTTGTTGGCAGTGACTTAATTGAATGCTCGCCGAGCAATCCATCTCTTTCTGATGGGTTTAATGCATTGCAATGATACTTAACGCCAGTGCTGGATTTGTCTGCAAGAAACAAATCAGCCTTATAGGCGTTGCAGGCTGATATTGCACCTGTCCACTTATCAAGCCTTAGGGCAAAGGGATCAATGCCAGAAAAAGCAACAGCAGTCATTTCCCATCATGAGGCGAAGAGAATTGCTATAACTATGAAAGCTCCAGCCAGAACGGTAGCGTTACCTTATTTCATTGTTTTTTGCTTTCATGTCATCTTTTGACATGCTGCCGCCTTACTAAATGTCTGTCTTAGCCCCGATGCTCACCAAATGGCTTGCCGCCGTGTTGTTCGCACCAAGGAGAATGGCGGCGAGGGCGGCGGAGTCCAGTGCCTCAACCTTGGGTGCGCTGAAACAGCCCTGTTTACATAACCCCACGGCGAGGCCGGCATTGAAATTGTCGCCCGCGCCCACGGTATTGGTCGCTGTCAGGCTCTGCGCCGGCGCGGTAGCGCTGCTGGCGTGCGTATATGCTTCCGAACCGTTCATCCCCTTAGTAAACACCGCCATGCTGGCACCTTCGGCCAGCCATATTTTGGCGATGTCTGGCATGGCCATTCCAGGGTAAGCCCAGGCTATATCGGCGTCACTGGCTTTCACCACATGCGCGGTGCGCGCCCATTCCTTGACGATGCCGCGATATCGCTCCGGGTCTTTGGCGATGGTGGGGCGCGTATTGAGGTCGTAGCATAACAAGGCACGGCCGCGCTGCCTGCGCGCGAACTCCAGCCAGGCGAAGCGTGCCGGTTCCATGACTGTGGAGATAGAGCCGAAGCAGCAGATTTTGTCTTCGTCGTCCCGCCCCAGCACTTCGGGCAGTTCTTCGATTTTCGTCATCTGCTCGGCGGTGTCACGGCCATAGAAGGTGAAGGCGTTTTCCTTACCTGGACGGATGGAAACGATAGCCAGGGTAGTGTTGCGTGTAACACGACGTATGCCGCCAGTGTCCACACCGGCCGCCTGCAGAGCTTGAAAAAACCGTTCCCCGAAAGTGTCTTCTGAGAGGGGACCGACGAAGCCGATTTGCCAATCACCATTCTCCCGCTGTCGTGCCCGCGCCGCGCCCATGGACCCAAGGAACTGCGAGCCGCCGAACATGAACTTAAAATCGCCGGAGCCTGCTACTTTTTCATGCAGATCGGCGACCACTTCGCCGCAGAAGAAGATTTTTGCGGCCATGTCTACTTTCCTGTTTATCGCTGGTTTTTGTCGGCGGCGCTCTGTAGATGCGTGGCCATTTCGTTGAGCCGGTTGATGACATTATCGCCCCGGTCGCGCAGCGAGGAAAAGATGTCCGTTACAGCACTAAGCGCCTGATCGGCATTGCCACTGGCCGGTTCCTGTACCATTTCAGTTCCATCGAGGGGTAGGCGAGTATCAATATCATGCAACTGGCTGTTGATTTGGCTGAGTGCTGTGACAATGCCGCGTAACGCCTGCGCTACCTTGCCGGCTTCCGCCTTTGGGCTATCGCTCGTCACACTATCCGCTACAAAGCCAGTGACCTCCTCAAGCGCATTGAGCTTGTTGACCACCAGAGACTGCTCCTCGCTTACCGCCGCCATCATATCCTGGCGCGTAGCCTCCATCTGCCCGCGTAGCGCGATCATCTGCTGCTCGAAGCTGGTGCCCAACTCGCGTTCCAGCCGTTGTGGTAGCGTGGCCAACGTAGCGTTGATAGATCGCTGCCATTCCAGCATGTCCTTCACGACAATCGCCATCTCCCGTCGCACGGTGCCGGAATCATCGCCGGCTGAACCGAGTTGCGGAATGAGTTGTGCCAGTTGCGCAGCCACCTGCGCCATGGTGTTTGTCAACTGCCCCAGTGTGTTGAGTTTCTGGGTCATTTCCTCAACTTTACCAGTCATGTTCTCAAGACGCGTCTCGTTACTGGTGGCCAATTGATCAGTACGGACGACGAGGCTTTGCAACGAGGAGCTGAGGCTCTTGTCCAATTTTTGCAAATGGCCGGCCATTCCGTCAGCTGCACTTTCCACCTTGCTGGTGCCAGTGAGTAGCATCTGCGTTGCCTTGGTCAGCTGGTTGCTGGCATCTTGCGCGCTTTCCGCCGCCGCCGCAGTAGCGTCGCCGAGGCGACGCAGTTCCGTATCAGCTATTGCGCCGGCCAGAGCCAGCTGCGCCTCAATGCGCGCGATCAGCTGCTCGCTTTCCGTCGCCAGCCGACCCAAAGTGCTGGCGCTGTCACCGCCAGAGCGAGCCAGCTCCATCATTAGCTGTTGGTGCTGGCCGTGCAAGTGTCGCAGAACATGTTCGATCTGCTCGCTGCGTTCCGCCACTACGGTGACGGCGCTGGCGAATTTCTCCTGTAGATTGTCCACATTGGCCAGCATGCTGTCCAGCCGCTTGCCACTCACATCGACCTGTTTGGTCAAGCTCGCATTGTGCTGCAATAGCCCATCGACGGCTGTGGCCATCATGCTTGCGTTATTCTCTGTACGGACAGACAGGTCGGCAAGCATGTCTGCCATATCCGCCGTCATTGTGATGCGTGACCGCGTGCTGTCCAGTGTCTGATTCAGCGCGGACTCGGCCTGCGTCATCGTTGTGAGGATTTCATGCATCCGCGCGCGCGCGACTTCATTGGTCTCAGACAGAACCTTGCCGCTGCTCCGCAGCAGGTTGACGGCTGCGAACAGTCGTTGCGACAATTCATCAGCCTCGCTAGCGAATTTATCGCCGACTGATTTGTTGTAATCCGCCGCGTCCCGCATCAAATGACTGGATTGCTGCAGCTGCTGTAAAGTGATTGCGGTCTGCTGTCCCGTGAGGCGCACAATCTCGTTCAGACCGTCTGAGCGCTGCTCTAACTCAGGCAGCATGCGTGACAACTGGCCGACCGCGCCTTCCTGAACCAGTCGCAACCGTTCCGTGGACTGTTCGATATCCGTATGCAGCATAGCGAGGCGGCTGGTACCTTCCAGAGTCGCGTGTGTGAGTTGCTGCAACGTCATATGCAATTGTTCAGCGAAGCCGCGCACGCCTGCCTGGTTGGCTTCCACTCCCGCCTGCAACTGCCCAGCGGCTTTGGTGATGGAGCCGACCGCCGCCTGCATATCTTGTTGCAACTGGTTAAAGAGCGGTGCCATTGCGCCGTTAAAGCGCAGCGGCACGGAGCCGGCGGTCGTCTGCACCACAACGTCGGGAGCTGACACCCATTGCTGCCGGGCTTTCTCCGCCGCACGCGCTGCTTCCCCAACCATGTCGTCACGTTCCTGACCCCACACCGGCTGCTCAGGATTCAGCGTGGAAATATTGTCCAGGCTTTGCGCCAAGTGCGCCAGCGGGGTGACATAATCTTTCTGCAATTGCCGCCATAAAACGAATGTGACGACAGAGGTAAGCCCCACACAGAAGAGCGCAATCCAGACTAGGGAAAGGGTCATCGGTGAGGCAGGAATTTGGTAGCTAATATAAACTGATGCTCCGAACAGCCCCAAAATCAGAAAAGTTACGGTTGGCAGCAGAAGTCCACCTTTAGTGGACTCAGGCGCAACGGTTGGCTCAACAGTGTTTTGCAATCCGCGAATCATGCCCAGCATCCAACTCTAGAAACAAATAAAGTCGCATATTCCTGCATTATGCTGCCAATAGCAATGCATCCGCTCGCGTTTGCAGCAATGGTTAATTTTGCCGTGGCATTTCAGGCACGGCGGTTAAAAACCTCGCGTTTTCCCACATGGTTGGCAGCGCTGACTACCCCCTCTTTTTCCATGCGGTCAATCAAGTCGGCCGCTCGATTATAGCCCAGCTTTAGCGCCCTCTGCAGGAAGCTGGTTGAGGCTTTGCCTTCCCGCTGCACGATATCTACCGCCATGTCATAGAGGGCATGTCCTGTCTCGCTGTCTCCGCCCGCATCACCACCGTCAAGGTTAAGGCCATCGCTTTCAGTTTCTTCGGTCACTTCATCCAGATATTCGGGCGTGCCCTGTTCACGTAGATAGCCGACAATGGCCTCCACCTCGCTATCGCGCACAAAGGGACCGTGGACACGGGTGATGCGTCCGCCGCCGGCCATGTACAGCATATCGCCTTGCCCCAACAATTGCTCAGCGCCCATTTCGCCCAGAATGGTACGGCTATCGATTTTCGATGTGACCTGGAAGCTCATTCGGGTGGGGAAGTTTGCCTTAATGGTACCGGTGATAACGTCTACTGAGGGGCGTTGCGTAGCCATGATAATATGGATACCGGCTGCGCGCGCCATTTGCGCCAAGCGCTGCACAGCGACCTCAATGTCCTTACCGGCCACCAACATTAAATCGGCCATCTCGTCCACGATCACGACGATATAGGGCAGGTCGTTCAAATCGAGCGGCTGCTCTTCGAACACCGGCTTACCGGTACTGCTGTCAAATCCAGTCTGCACCTGGCGAGTCAGGTTTTCGTTGCGCTCACGCGCCAGCGCCAGCCGCTTGTTATAATTATCAATGTTACGCACCCCAAGCTTAGACATGGCGCGGTAACGTTCCTCCATCTCCCGCACCGTCCATTTCAGTGCCACGATGGCTTTTTTGGGCTCCGTGACTACCGGAGCCAACAGGTGAGGGATGCCTTCATAGACTGAAAGTTCAAGCATCTTCGGGTCAATCATGATGAAGCGGCAGCGTTTGGGGGGCAACCGATAGAGCAGCGATAGAATCATGGTGTTGATCGAGACTGATTTGCCCGAACCGGTGGTGCCGGCCACCAGCAGGTGCGGCATGCGTGCTAGATCGGCAACTTCCGGTAGGCCGGCGATGTTCTTGCCGAGAACGAGCGGCAGTTCGCATGGTGAAGTTGTATAGGCGTCACTCTCAAGCAATTCACGCATCAGCACGGTTTCGCGCTTCTGGTTAGGCATTTCGATGCCGATGACATTGCGTCCCGGTACCACGGCCACGCGCACAGAGCGCACGCTCATGGAACGCGCAATGTCATCCGCCAATGCGATGACGCGAGCGGCACGAATGCCTGGTGCCGGCTCCAGCTCATAAAGTGTTACCACAGGACCCGGCGAGACATGCGTGATCTGCCCCTGGATGCCGAAATCGGCCAGCACGTTTTCCAACATTTCGGCATTCTTCTGGAGCATGTCCGGCGACAAATCGCGCCCGGCCTTGGTTTGCTCTGGCCGCGCCAGTAACTCAAGCGGTGGCAGCATAAATTCCTCGTCGCCGGCAAACGGCAATTTAGGCTGACGCGAAGGCGGTTTTTTTACCGCAGCTTTGCGCTGTTCTTTTGCACCGATGGAGCGGCGCGGGCGCACTGGTTCGTCGTCAACATCATCTTCTTCAGTGGCCGAAGATCGTTGCAGGGCGACGGCATCTTCAAGCTCGTCGTCGGAAATTTCAATATCTTCATCATCACCGGCTAAGTCACGGTCATGCCGCCGTGCGCCAGGCCTCCAGCCCAACACACGCAGACACAGTCGCCAGACACCGACTAAGCGAAAATAGACCTTTTGCCAGAGCCAAGTCCATTCCGCCAAGGTCAGAGCACAGGCCAGAAAGATTGCAAGTACCGCGGTAAGAAAACATCCACCGGCTATGAGATAGTGTGCAGTGCCAAGCGGCAGCCACTTCGTGAGTTTACCGGCTAGCAAGATGCCAGCAGCTCCGCCCGCAAAAACATCCGGCCAGCGCTAGATGTGTAATGCGGCGCTAGCAAACAGCATGCCAGCAAAAGCCATGGCGGCACGCCCACGCCAATGGTCAAGACCATCCTCACTCATGAAGC
>CAYOGS010000102.1:0-6725 GCA_964403435.1 uncultured Rhodospirillales bacterium
TAGCGCATCGAGCGACCAGCCTGGCCGTTTGGCGCAAGGACCGCTGGAGAAGTTGGCACATTGGGGTTTGGTGGTTGGCTGAGCAACGGGAGCGGCGGCGCTTTCGGCCTTAACCGCGACGGCAGCATTCTGCGTCATGGATGGAACATCCTATACAAAGTTGCGACACGTTGGGGTGTCACGGCCCGCAAGCAAGATAACCGTTCCGACGGCGGAGTCAAAGTGGAAAAGCCATAAATCAGCCACGAAAAATGAGGATGCTGCTTGCCATCATCCGACGAGACTCCATGGTAAGACAGCTCATCACATCACTGCTTTTAATGGTTTTTGATGGCACATCGGCTACTGCGGTGGCCGGTGACGCCTCTAACGACAGTCATCGCGCCGGCAAGCCCGTGACCATCACGATCGGTGAGAGTAGTGGTATTGCTCTGCAATCTGAGCTGATCGTAAAGGAACGGCTTGTGACGCGCCTGCGCGCCATAACGCAAGGCAAATTGAACTCGCCCATCACTATTCATATGAAGCCGGATGGCCGCTATGGCCGGGTGATCGAAATCATGGGCTTGGTAAGTGCTGCCGGATATAGAGACGTAAAACTTGCGGCGCCCCCACAATGAACGTGATACTTCGACCGCTTAGATCAGCGTTACTTATGCTTGTGATCGCCATGGGCTGTGCGACTGGAATCGCCTCGGCAAGCACGGAGAAAACCGCTCGTCTGCTCGCAGCCGCCATCGAACAAACCACGATACCGACAGTGTATGACAGCGCCTATCGCGTCATCCCCTATCCCAAAGGTGATGTGCCCATCCATCTTGGTGTCTGTGCCGATGTCATCATCCGCGCCTACCGCTCCATCGGCCTTGATTTACAGCAATTGGTGCATGAGGATATGCGGCGGCATTTCAGCCTTTACCCCAATCTATGGGGACTTAAGCGGGTGGACAGCAATATTGACCATCGGCGCGTGCCGAATTTGCAAGTGTTTTTCCGGCGCTTCGGCAGCGTGCTGGCAGCCTCGCGCCGCGCCGGTGATTACCGCCCGGGCGATCTCGTGACCTGGAATCTGCGCGCCAAAGGCAGCCTGCCGCATATCGGCATCGTCAGCGACCGCAGGGGTCGCAGCGGCAACCCACTCATCATCCATAATATCGGGCTGGGACCGCAGGTGCAGGATATGTTGTTTGCTTATGCCATCACCGGCCATTATCGTTATGGCCTTGATAACTAAGTTCGAACCGCACCAGCCATGACCACCCCGATGACGACCAGCCGGCTCGGTATCCTGGCCGGCCTTACCGCCGGCGTGCTGTGGGGATTCGTGTTTCTCTCCCCGCAAATTTTGCATGATTTTGAGCCGTTTGAAATTGCACTCGGCCGCTTCCTCTGTTTCGGCCTCGCCAGTCTGGTGCATGCCCGCGCTGTTTGGCAGGCGTGGAAACTGCTCAACAGCAAAGCGCGCTGGTTCGTGCTGGCGCTGAGCGCCGCAGGCTTCTGGCTCTATACCGTGCTGCTCGTCTGGTCGGTGCAGCACACTGGCGCCGTGATCACGACTTTGGTCATTGGCCTGCTCCCGGTCACCATCGCGCTCGCGGGCCATCGCGCCTTGCCTGGCCGCCTCTCGCTTCTGGGTCTGGCGTTGATTGTCAGTGGCTTGCTCCTCCTGCAGGCCGGTAAAACGGATATCGGAAGTGCCACGCAATCGGTAACGCTGCTCGGTCTGGGCAGCCTGCTCGGCTGCGTAGCGCTTTGGACGTGGTATAGCTTGGCCAGCGCGCGCTTCCTGCACCGCCACCCTCAAGTGCCTAAAAATATCTTCATTAGTATGATGGGACTGGTTTCCCTCCTCTCCCTTATGGCCACGGCGGTTTTAGTCACTGACCCAACGACATTGCTGCAACACCCTCGGTTGGGGATTTTCGTGATCTGGTCATTGATTGTCGGGGTGGGGGCGACCTGGGTGGCTTACTGGCTATGGAGCCTGACAACCAGCCATTGCCCGCCGCGCGTCAGCGGCCCACTCATTGTCTCGGAGACGCTTTTCGGCCTGGTTTACAGTTTCGCCTACACCCATAGGTGGCCGGAAACTCACGAAGCGGCGGCGATGGCGCTATTTTTTGCTGGCGCCCTGCTGTGCATCCGTGCCGAAACAGGACGACAACCGCCAGCAGAAATCTGACCGGTCAGATTAGGATCAACGCACATCATTCTGATATTCAGGATGTTTGCGCAGCCAGGCCAATGCGTAAGTGCAGACCGGATAGGCTTTGCGGCCTTCGGCGCGGATGAGCCGCATCATGCCGTCCATCAGCCGGCCGGCGGCGCCGGTGCCGCGCAATTCCTGCGGCGCCTCAACATGCAAAATCTGCACGACTCCATCCACCTCGTGATAACGCGCGAAGGCCATGTAGTCGCCAACCTGCAGCTCATAACGCTGTTCGGCCTGATTTTTGACAATTTTCTCAGTCATTTATCCTCGCAACCTGTATTGCAACATTCACGCTTACGACTTAATCATGCGCCACAAACTCAACCGTCATTCTTCATGCATCGCCGGGCTTTTGGCCAGGAAATATTTGCTGGCATTTGGCGTAGTGCTGGGTTTGGTAGCGCTGACGCGGGTGGGTGTACTGGCCGCCGGCATCATCAAACCGACGCGCTATGATGCAGCAGCGGTGGAGCACCTGTTGCGGCCGGCTCTGGAGAAGACACGACTGCTTTATGGGTCGCCCGTTTATATCCGCATCTTCAAGCATGAATCAGCGCTGGAAGCCTGGCTTCAGGCGCCAGATGGTCGCTACCAGCTGTTCAAAACCTATCCTATCTGCGCGTGGTCTGGATCCCTGGGGCCAAAACTGCGGCAGGGCGACAATCAGGCGCCGGAAGGTTTTTACAGCGTGGGCAAAAGCCAACTGAACCCCAACAGCCGTTTTCACCTGGCCTTTAATCTGGGATACCCCAACGCCTATGACCGCGCGAACGGGCGCACCGGCGATTTTTTGATGGTGCACGGCAATTGTGTTTCCATCGGCTGCTATGCGATGGGCGATACAGCGATTGAGGAGATTTATACGCTGGTGGCGGCGGGTCTGGCGCATGGCCAGACCCGTGTGCCCGTGCATATTTTCCCCTTCCGCATGACCGAGGCGGCGCTGTCCGCACAGCGCCAAAACGGTTGGCATGACTTCTGGCAGGGCTTGCAGCCAGCTTATACGCAGTTCGAACAAACCAGGCTGGTGCCGCGCGTCACGATTGCGCAACGGCGTTATATAGTGTCTCCATAGCAGCACAACACCAACAGCCGCCTCAGTGATGATCAGAAGTCTTGAGCCGCCGCGTGGCGCCCTAGGCAGGACAATGGGAATTTTAAAGACATCCGTATCGCTTCCCAGCGGCAAACGGACAACTCGACAGGAGTAGCTCCCTGGGGTTTGTTCAGACGGAATTTGACCTTCTGGTCAACGGAGTAAATCGGCGCATCCCAGAATGGGCCTGTAACAGCCGGCTCTTTCTCCGCCTGGCCGCCAGATGAATCGTGGTAGAAAGCAATATCGGAGAGACGGCCTTTCGCTTATTCTGCCCGCTCAATCATCCTCCGACTCCAGTGTCAGTGCGATGTGCGATGGCCTTTAGGGCGGCTCATGCGGCGCGCACAAGATACTGTGCATGAGAAGCTCCTTTATAAAGACCGATGAGATGTAAATCCAACAATAAACGGGTTTAGACCCTTGTGCCTTATGCTATATTCTTCGTAGCGCTTCAGAATTTAGGCTGTGCGGGCATGAACAAGACGAACAAAGTGAAAGCCAGAGCATGAAGCTGCTGATCATTGAAGACGATCCCAAGATACGGTCCTATGTGGAGAAAGGCTTGAAAGAGGCGGGTCATGCCGTTGATCTTGCCGAAGACGGCGAAACGGGATTTCACCTAGCCTCGACCGAAAAATACGATGTATTGATCGTTGACCGCATGTTACCGAAACTCGACGGCCTCGCTATCGTCAAGACACTGCGTGGCAGTGGGAATATGACGGGTGTTTTGATCCTCAGTTCGCTTGGTGATATCGATGACAAGGTAAAGGGCTTACGCTCCGGCGGCGATGACTATCTCGTCAAACCGTTTGCCTTTGTCGAACTGCTTGCGCGCGTCGAGGCGCTCGGCAAGCGCGCCTCACCTTCGGCCACCACGCAATCCACCTTTTTGAAGGCCGGCGATCTGGAAATGGATTTGTTGGCGCGAAAAGTAAGGCGCGGCAGTAAAATCGTCGAACTACAGACGCGTGAATTCCGGCTTTTAGAATATCTCCTCAAATACAAAGGACAAATCGTCACGCGCACGATGCTGCTTGAAGGCGTCTGGGACTACCACTTTGACCCGCAAACCAGCGTGATCGATGTCCATATCAGCCGCTTACGTAAAAAACTGTGCGATACAGATAATACTCTTATAAAAACGGTGCGCGGTGCAGGATATATCGTTGAAGACAGTTTCTAGGCGTTACTTCGACAGCTCCAGCTTTAAAATGGCGCTGCTATTCACCGCTCTGCTGACCCTATCGGCAGGAATTCTGAGCTATTTGTTGATTGACTTCGGCAGGCGAGATTTCTTGCGCGAGACCGAAGCCGCGATTGATATTGAAATCAGCATGCTATCCTCTCTGGAGGATACAGCAGGCCAGTTGATGCCTTATATTCAGCGGCGCGCCAAGTACGATACGGTTGCGCGCTTCCGCTACGAAGACGAAAATGGCAGTTTTCTTGGCGGCACGATTGATCCGATGCCGAAGAATTTACAGAAGATTACTGAGGGCGTCTTAGGCTTCGATCTCGAAGTTAGTCAAGGAAGGCAGGCTTTTGCCGCCAAAGTGCATACGTTCAGGGATGGATCGCGCATCGTGGTTGCGCGCAACGTGCATGAGTTGATTATCAGTTACGAACGGCTCAAACATTTGAGCTGGCTGATCATGGCGCTGATGTTGGCCGTCGTACTGGTCAGCTTCGGCATCAGTCACTTCGTTGTCAGCCGTATCAACCGCATTGGCGCGATTGCCCAAAAAATCGTCGACACGAGCGACCTTTCTCAGCGCCTTGTCATCGACAGTCGCTGGGACGACCTCAGCATTTTATCCGAGGTATTGAATGGGTTCCTTAACAAGATCGAGGATTTAATGAACGGCGTACGCGAAGTCAGCAACAACATCGCCCATGACCTACGCACTCCCTTAAGTGGGTTGCGCAGTGATATTGAGGCGTTGAAGGGACGCGCCCCCGACGATCAGCAGATCGACCTGCTGCTCGCTGATGCGGACCGCATCCTTGCTATCTTCCATGCGCTTCTCCGCATTGCGAATATTGAAAAAGGCAAGCGAACCCGCTTCATGGCGGATGTCGACCTGGAAAAAATCATCCGCGATGTCGCGGAACTATATGAGCCCGTCGCGGAAGAAAGAAACATCCGTCTTGATATCAAAACTGCTCCTCCGGTATCGGTCAGAGGCGATAGCGATCTTCTATTCCAGCTTTTTGCCAATATTCTTGACAATGCAATCAAGTTCTCACCCTCAGGGTCGGTCATTCGCCTGTATACTGGTGACGAAAGAGGTCAGATCATGGCTTTTATAGAAGATGAGGGTTCAGGCATTCCAGACTCTGAAAAGGCCAAGGTTTTCAAACATTTTTATCGAGGCGATACCAGCCGAAGCACCCCTGGTAATGGATTGGGCTTGAGCCTAGTGCACGCGGTGGCCGAACAGCATCATGCACACGTTGCTCTTGAAGACGCAGCACCTGGCCTGCGTGTGCGGGTTACCTTCCAACCTTACCAATAGTTTAGCATTGGGTAAGTTCGTGTCTAAAGAGTCGGCAATAAAATTCAAAATTTGTACGCGCGTGTTGGTGATTGATGAGTCAAATGAAAAGAAAAATCGCGGTTATCGGCACGGGGATTTCCGGTCTGGGCGCAGCTTGGCTCCTACATTCCCACCATGCCATTACGGTATACGAAAAAAATGATTATATCGGTGGCCACAGCCGGACAGTCGAGGTCAATACCAAAGCAGGGATTATTCCGGTTGATACGGGCTTTATTGTGTTTAATAAGCCGAATTATCCGCTTCTGACACGGCTCTTCGATCACCTAAAGGTTCCTTATGTCGAAAGCGACATGTCGTTCGGCGCCAGTATCGGCAATGGTTGGCTTGAATACAGCACGCAAAGCCTTGGCAGTTTATTCGCCCAAAAGAGAAACCTGCTCCGGCCTGCCTTCTGGGGCATGGTCGGCGATATCTTGAAATAAATTCAATAAATCAGCAGAAGCCTATCTTGCCAAAGGACCGAATTTTACGCTGGGTGATTGCCTGGATGAATTGGGGCTGCGCCCCTGGTTCCATCACTATTTTCTTCTCGCCATGGGTGGTGCCATCTGGAGCACGCCCCAGGAAGAGATGCTAAAATTCCCTGCCAGTACCTTTGTGCGATTTTTTAAAAATCACGGTCTTCTGACAGTAAACGATCATCCGCAATGGTATACCGTGTGCGGTGGAAGCCGCGAATATGTGAGTCGCTTGACGGCACCTTACACAGAATTAATTCACGCGAACCGTGGCGTCGCTAAAGTATGGCGCAGCGGTAGCAGTGTTATGGTTGAGGATGTTCGTGGCGAGCAAGCGACTTACGATGACGTTGTATTTGCTTGCCATGCCGATCAGGCGCTAGCAATGATTG
>CAYOGS010000103.1:0-6706 GCA_964403435.1 uncultured Rhodospirillales bacterium
TCCTTCGGCTGCTCGGACACCGCCGATTTAACCTATTTTGCCGATGCCTATCTGAAGCAGGCCTTGCCCAAGACCAAGAATTTTATCACCGCCTTCGATGAAGCCAAAAAACTTGTGGCAGCGCGCGAAACGGCGGAGAAGGTGCATCAACTTTCCGACCCGCAGATATCCATCGGCGAGAATATCGGAAAAATCTTGAAGTAACCCACTACTGTCGCAGCTTGCGCCAGGCCGCAACGTTGCGGTTGTGTTCGTCCAGGGTTTTGGCGAAAGCGTGGCCACCGGTGCCGTCCGCCACGAAATATAGCAATTCATGGGTCTCTGGCTGAAGCGCGGCTTCCAGTGCGGCGCGGCCAGGGTTGGCGATGGGGCCAGGCGGCAAGCCAACCACAGCATAAGTGTTATAGGGTGAGAGAAAGGCCAGATCGGTGCCGGTCAAAGTGCGACCCAGCGGAGTCTTGCCCAGCGTCAGCGCGAAAATCACCGTGGGGTCGGACTGCAGCTTCATGCCTTTCCGCAGCCGGTTGATAAACACGCCGGCCACACGCCGCCGTTCCGTCGGCACACCGGTTTCCTTTTCGATGATGGAGGCCAGCGTTAAGGCCTGCTCCGGTGTGGCCAGTGGTAGGTTGGGCGCTCGTTTGCTCCACAACGCGTTCAGCGTCTCCTGCGCCATTTGGTGCATTTGCGCTGCCAGCGCATTGCGGCTGTCACCGTATTTATAATGATAGGTGGCAGGGAACAGCAGCCCTTCCGACGGCAGGTCGCGCAATGTTTCCGAGAGCAATGCTTCCCCTTCCAGTAATTTGCCTACCGCGGCGTTTGTCAGACCTTCAGGGATGGTGATTTTGTGCGTCACTGTCTTGCCGGCGCGCAACAGGGCGATGATATCCAGCACCGACAAAGCCGGCGGAAATTCATATTCACCAGTCTGCAGCTTATCCTCACTCATCAGCTTGGCGGGCAGGATGAACAGCAAAGGATGCACTATCTGCCCATTTTCAGCCAACACAGTGCCGATGCCACGTAAGCCGCTCTGATGTGGGATGATGATGGTTCGCCTTTCCGTTGCCGGCCCCGGCATCAGGACGGCCAGAATGGCGCCGGCGCCGGCTAGCAACGCCAGCAGAAACAGCAGCAAAAAACTGACGCCCACCCAGGGAAAACCGCGCGGCTTGGCCGGTGGGGCGCGCAATGGGGCGGGCGATAGGGTCAGCGTCACGCTATATCCTGAATAGTTGCGGCAAAGTGAATCTTACGCGATTATGCCACGCTACCACCCGTTGCCAACCGTGAAATCATCTGCATGGTATTCAACTTTGCGCATAGCCGTTTCTATCGCATCCGTCTGGCGTTGGAAGCGTACGATCCACCGCCCGGCTGGCGCGCTTGGGTCTGGGAATTTTTGCTCTTCGGTTTCAAGCAAGGCTGGGCCTGCTTGTTTGGCGCGCTGATGCTGGGGCTGATTTTGGTGACGCGCTATGTGTGGCAGGCAGATTGGCCGATGGCGCGCTATGATTTTCTTTTCATCGCCGCGCTCAGCATCCAATGCACACTGCTGCTACTGCGGATGGAGACGCTGGCGGAGGCCAAGGTTATCCTCATCTTCCATGTCGTCGGCACCTGTATGGAATTGTTTAAAACGCAGATGGGATCATGGACATACCCGGAAGCGGCAGTGATGCGTCTCGGTGGCGTGCCGTTGTTCTCCGGCTTCATGTATGCGGCAGTCGGCAGCTACATCGCGCGCATCACGCGCATTTTCGACATGCGCTATAGCAACTATCCGCCTTTGTGGCAGAGCGGCGCGCTGGCTGGCAGCATTTACACCAATTTTTTCGCGCACCATTTCGTCACAGATATGCGCACCGCGATTTATCTGGTCACCGGCGTGATCTGGGGGCGTTGCTGGGTGTATTTCAAACCGCATCGCGCCTGGCGCAAAATGCCGCTTTTAGTCGGCTTTGGCCTCGTCGCGTTCTTTATTTGGCTGGCGGAAAATATCGGCACCTTTGCCGCCGCCTGGTATTATCCCAATCAGGCGAAAGGCTGGCAGCTGGTGCCCATTGCTAAATTTGGCGCCTGGTATCTGCTGATGATCATTAGCTTTGTTCTCGTCAGCTTTGTGCATCGGCCGCAGCCGCCGGAACCGGAAGCCTGCTAAGCGCCGCGATTCGTGGTTAATTTTGCGTTATTTTTTCCTGCCCTGAAACCGTACGCGGCATTCCGACGTATCTCTTATTGAGCGCGATCATTCAGCGCGCGGATCTGAGGGACGTTATGAACGACGAATCACATATTTCGCACAGCATGTTGCGCCAGCAAGCGATTGCTCACAAATCCGGTCAGCAGATGTTGCCACATTATCTGCCGCCGGAAGGACGTCCTGGCCAAGGTGGTCCGGACGCGCACACGGAATTACAAGGCTTTCACCGCGATTATGACCGCGTCATTGCACCGCTGTTGACAAAATACGCACAGGGCGGAGCGCGGCAGGATATCGGGCGCACCTTGACGCAGCTGGCCGCCGTACAAAAATCCAACAGCTGCGGGCCTTACCTGCGCGCTACGATGCTGGAATTGCGCGATGTGATCGCGCCGAACTATCTGCATAATCTTGCGCGCCAGCGCCTGACGCCAACGTCGGTGGACGTGACGCTGACGGCTATTCAAGCCGTCAGGCCGGTGGATGGCGCCGAAACTGTGCTGGCCGATTTGCGCGCTGAACTAACGCGCCGGCCGGAAACCAAGCCTGATCTACAAGCCAGGCTGAGCAGCCTTGCCGATGATTACGCCCGCAGCGGCGACGATTATATGGCCGAGACAGCGTCGATTTTGGCGGAGCGTAGCCGCGGCGCTATAGCAGCAATGGAGCGTGAGCAAATCGCCGCCACGGTCGCCGCCTTGCAACGGCAAGAAGCGCAGCATGATTTCAGTCAGTCGATTGATTACAGCCCCAGATCACCGGAGCCACAGCATCCGTTCGTTGCGTCGACGATTGCCGGGGCACAGCATAAGCCGCGTAGGTGAGGAATACTGCTGGCTATAATCTTGTTTAAGCCAGACCGGCTGCGGTCATGGTCAGGGCTTCGATATGATCGCGCCGATATTTCAGCGCATCCACACGCTTGGCTTTTGCCTCGCCGGCCGGTTGCGGAAACAGCGCATCGGGCAGTGTTGTCACAGCGTCACTGATCACGGCGTCCGGCGTGCTCTGGATGGCGGTGATGACGGATTTAACCTTCGGTGACGCAGTGATTTCCGCACGCACTTGTTGCCACAACGTGGCGCTAACAAATTTTGACCCCTGTAAGTCGTGCCTCAGGATTGGGTAAGTCTTTTTCGGATCGTTTTGCCGGAAGCCATGGTCGATGCCCGCGATGACGGTTTGCGGCGGTGCTGACGCTTGTGTGGAGTTTTGCCATGCTGAGCCATAGATAATATTTTCCAGGCTACGGTCAGGGTTATTTATCCAGGTGTCGAATGAGCCAAGCCTGGCCAACGTGACCAGATTGTTAGCCAGCACAGGCTCCGGCGGTTTGGCACGTGCGTCAGAAAGAATACGCAAAGAGGCGATATAGTAATCCTCCGGCCTTTCATCACGGCCGAGTTTCCATACCTGCACGGGCGCCACCAGCACGCCGACATGGCGCGCCAGAGTTGAGGCAATGGCCTCTGATGCGCCGATTAAAAACTTTTCGCCTTCCAGAACGTCGGTCACCAGGCAGGGCTTCACTACCGCCAGGCTGCCGTCTTTGCCGCGCATCCAACTTGGTAGGCTGCTGCCAGGGAGCGGGGGCAAGGCAAGAGATTCCAAAGTCTCAACACCAGGTTCCCGATATTTTATTGATTCATTTTTTGATGGAATACGGTCGAAGGCGCTTCTGTCTGTGACGACGGGGGTGCGCCACCAGGATTCTATCAGCTGCAGCGTCTCGGGCGAAAACGCTGAGCGCGTGAAGCGCTGCAATCCAGTATCGGTTGTCGCAGACATTTTTTACGACGCTCCGTCAACATGCCTTCAAGTGTCTACATTACCCCACAGTATCGTAAAATGCAAAAGATTGAGCAATAACAACAATAGTTTCGGCGGTTGGAATGGCAGTAACCCGATGAAAAAGTATTGCCAGGCGCTGTAGTCATGGAAGCTCATGCGCTATTTCATTTATCTAACCAATCAAGCCTTTTACGCGTCGCCATGTGGCGCGGCGCTGTAGCAACAGTTTGTTGACCTTCATCACCAGGTAGACGCGCTTATGGTTGGGAGGCGTCAAGCCGGCTGCCACAGCCTGGAGTTTCAGGATCGCGTGCACCCGCCGATAACCATAGGTCGGCAGGGTAGCAATAACCGATCGGATGGCCGTGACGAGTTCCGTATCCGGCTGCGCTGGACGACCCTGGCTCTTGCCGGTCTTTGGCTTCGTAAGTTGCTTGGCGAGGTTTGAACGCGCCACCTTCAGCACGGTTGCCACGACCTTCATAGGGAACCGTCCTTGGGCGGCGACAGCAACCGCAACTTCTGTTTTTTAAATGCTCGGCGACCTCAGGGCTTCCTTAAGGATCTCCGCTTCCAGCGTCTTTTTGCCCAGCAGCCGTTGCAGGTCCCGGATCTGTTGCTGTTGTGCTCGGTACTCTGAGGCTGGGACAACTTCTTCGCCCGCACCAGCGGCCGTCAAAGCACCTTGACCCGCTAACTTTCGCCATTGGAACAACTGATTAGGCGCGATCCCGTGGCGCCGCGCCACCAGACTGTCGGTCGTGCCAGATTCATAGGTCTCCGCCACCATCGCGATCTTTTCAGATGCACTCCAGCGCCGTCGCCGATCAGGCCCCAGCACGTCACCTTCCTCTCTGTTACCAGTATTATTCATGACACTTCTCCTGCCTCATAAATATGAGGGTCTAAGTGTCCGGTCAATTTCGGGGCTAGTTCAGCTAGTTCAGCATTATCTCACGCACCTCATGGAACTATATATAACTTAAGTGTAGGCACAATAAACCCGTGTGTCACACGACTCCATTCGCCAGATAATGTTCTAGCATCGAGGTGGTAGCAATGCGTGCTTGCATTGTGCTCATGGAATAACGCCATCCTATGCCAATGCCGCATTGCAACATACTGATTGGTTGCAGCGTATGAACTGTCAGAAATGGAATACTCCGATGGATAAAAGTCAAAATATGATACTCGTGCTTGTCGGCCCTAAGGGCTGCGGTAAGTCACATCTAGGACGTATGCTAGAGGCAGAATTTGACATTCACTACCTACGGCTTGAAGAGATCTGGCAGGAGCTGAAAACGTGCCGACTTGATTTTCTATCCCAAGATTACATCCGCGAGGGCAGGGCATTGACCATAGAAGCTATCCGTGCCGCTCTCCAAAATGGGTCTGTTTGCATTGAAGCGAGTGGTGTTGCCAACGATTGGGCTGAATACGTTGCCGAATTACGTCTGCTTGCGACGGTTATCTTCGTTCGCGTAACTTCTTCTCTAGAAGCTTGTCGCATACGTGCTCGCGACCGGGATCAATCGTTGCAAGTTGTCATTGATCAGGATTTGTTTGAGTCAATTAACCGGCAGTCTCTTGATGTTCAGATGGATTGGGTTGCAACACTCAACAATGAACCATTTCTAAGTCAGGCCGAGCTTATTACGCAAATGACACCAATCTTTCGAGACAATTATATTTTAGCCAAAAAAGATTGATTAAGAACGGTTAGAGGAGATGCAGCGCTTGGGAATAGTGGCGACCGACCGCATATCCGAATCCGAGCTATCATAGAACTGCTCTTTTGTTTAGCTTGTTACATTGCTAACCAGCGCAGGCAGTCAATATGTCATCTTCCATAAATGTGCCGGTCTATAGTGATGCGCTTGTCGTTTTGGGAACGGCAGGCGTCATTGTTCCTCTTATGCTCAGGTGGCAGATCAATCCAGTTCTAGGGTATCTCATGGCGGGCATGTGCCTCGGTCCACTGGGATTAGGAGCTTTTACGAAAGATATCCCGGTTCTCTATTGGTTTACCATTACGAATGCGGACAATTTGTCCGGTCTTGCCGATCTCGGCGTGGTTTTCCTTTTATTTCTGATTGGCTTAGAATTATCATTCGAGCGGCTTATGGCAATGAGGCGGCTCGTTTTTGGTCTTGGTAGCCTGCAGGTATTTCTATCATCATGCGCTATTGCGGCAGTACTCATTGGTCTTAACACCCCAATTCATATTGCTGCTATTCTTGCGTGCAGTCTTGCTCTTTCCTCCACTGCCATTGTTCTGGAATTACTCTCGAGCCGTGCCAGACTGCAAAGCCAGGTGGGGCGGACTAGTTTTGCCGTATTGTTAGCGCAAGACCTCGCAGTTATCCCGATTTTGATGTTCATCTCTGTTCTCGGGGTTAAAACCGATGCCTCAATACTAAACACCGTTATTCTTGCCCTATTACAGACAATATCTGCCGTTTTGATTATCTTTTTGGTTGGCAGAGCATTCTTGCGGCCACTTTTCAGACAGGTTGCGCGTACGCAGTCGAGTGAACTTTTTATTGCCACCATACTGTTTGTCATCGTCGGCACTGGTATGGTGGCAGCAGCTTTCAATTTATCGATGGCACTCGGAGCTTTTATCGCCGGGTTGCTGCTCGCTGAGACAGAGTATAACAAGGCAATCGAATCGACAATTTCACCCTTCAAAGGCCTTCTGCTGGGATT
>CAYOGS010000104.1:0-5197 GCA_964403435.1 uncultured Rhodospirillales bacterium
GTCATAGGCAGTCATGCCGGTTTCGCGCTGCGGCACTTTGTCGAGATTCAGTTCGATGCCCAGCCCACCGCTCGCCGCCATCTCGACGGACGATGAGGTCAGCCCCGCTGCGCCCATGTCTTGAATCGCTATGATGGCATCCGTGGCCATCAGTTCCAGACAAGCTTCGATCAGCAGTTTTTCGGTGAAGGGGTCGCCCACCTGCACCGTTGGGCGCTTGCTTTCTGCATCCGCACCGAATTCGGCCGAGGCCATGCTGGCGCCCTTAATGCCGTCGCGTCCGGTCTTGGAGCCGACATAGACCATCGGATTGCCGACGCCCGCCGCTTTGGCATAAAAAATCTTGTCGGTGCGTGCCACGCCCACAGTCATGGCGTTGACTAAACAATTGCCGTTATAGCTCGGGTGGAAATTTAATTCGCCGCCTACAGTGGGAATACCAACGCAATTGCCGTAGCCGCCGATGCCGGCCACAACACCGGCCACCAACTGCCGCGTCTTGGGGTGCGTGGGGTCGCCGAAGCGTAGCGCATTGAGGTTCGCGATAGGCCGTGCGCCCATCGTGAACACATCGCGTAGGATGCCGCCTACACCCGTGGCGGCGCCTTGATAGGGTTCGATATAGGAAGGGTGATTGTGGCTTTCCATCTTGAAAATCGCCGCTTGCCCGTCACCGATATCAATCACACCGGCATTTTCTCCGGGGCCGCATATCACCCACGGCGCTGTGGTGGGTAGCTGTTTTAGCCACACTTTGCTGGATTTATAGGAACAATGCTCCGACCACATGACTGAGGCGATACCCAACTCCGTCATGCTCGGCTCGCGCCCCAGAATGCCAAGCAGTAAGTCATACTCGCCATCTGTCATGCCATGGTCACGCGCGGCGGCGCGGAGCGTGTCAGTTGGCTGCTGTTGGTTCAAGTTGCTTTTCATAGACAAACCTTCATCAAACTCTGGAATATCCCTTGGCCATCGGTAGAGCAATGCAGACTCTCCATCGCGCGCTCTGGGTGGGGCATCAGTCCCATGACGTTACCTCGCGCGTTACATATGCCCGCGATGTCATCGGCGGCGCCGTTGGGGTTGTTGGTATAACGCAGCACTACCTGGCCGTTGTCGTGCAATTGTCGCAACGTGGCTGAGTCGGCGAAATAATTGCCGTCGCCATGCGCGATGGGGATGGTCAGCGTCTGCCCGGGCTGATAAGCGCTGGTGAAGGCGGTGTTGCCGTTGGCCACGCGCAACTCGACGGCGCGAGATTTGAATTTCAAATCCTTGTTACGCAATAGAATACCCGGCAACAGCTGCGTCTCGCACAAAATCTGGAAGCCGTTGCAGATGCCGAGCACATGAACGCCTTGCTCCGCGCGCTGCTTAACCACACGCATGATTGGAGAATGTGCCGCCATCGCGCCGGTGCGCAGGTAATCACCGTAGGAAAATCCACCAGGCAGGATGATCAGATCCACTTCTGGCAAGGATTCATCCGCGTGCCAGACCATCCGTGCTGGTTGGCCGGTGGTCAGTCGCACGGCTTCCGCCGCATCGCGGTCGCAATTGGAACCTGGGAAGACAATCACAGCGGCGCGCATAGCAAAATCCTTGGCGCCGCGAGTGGCGCACAGTGCAAGACAATGACGGCGCGGAATTTACGGATTTGATGCGCGGACTGCAAACCAAAAGCGCGCGGCGACGTATTACTTCACGGGCTGCTTGATCACGCAGACATATTCCGGAGATTGACCGGCGCTGCCCGCGCCAAACGAATGCGGCGCAACGATTGTGATGCCGGAGCAAGGCTGCTGCGGCATGCTGCCATCAACGGTCGGGACGATAGTATCGCACCTGGTGGCGCGATCCTGAAGTGTGTGGCTACTCATGGGAAAATTCCTTTGCTGCAACTGCACAATCACTATAGTGCAATTGCACACAAAGTCATGGCAAAATTATGGTAAATATCTGATTTGTAAGGACTGTGGTTATAGTGCATTTGCGTATAAATAACTGATATTACATACAATTTAGCAAATGCAGCATCGGCAGCTCTGAGGGGCGGCCCTAAGGAATTTGAAAACGTCATATCCTCAGAAACTTTTCAAACGAAGGCTCGGCCATCAGGATAGCCGCCAAATTGCCGGCCAATTGGTCAAGCTGCGCAGTCGGAAAGCGTTTAAACAAAGATCCCAGGCCGTTCAGCATACGTTCGTAGCTGATACCGACACGCCATTCCGCGCGCGATTCGCCAACGGAGTCGTCCTCGATACCAATGGTAAGAGTGAACTTACAGCCTTCACTCGTGAGAATTAGGCACCAGCCCCAATCTTCCTGGACCGGATCGGAAACAGAATAGCCAACATTCCGTAAGGCTAAAGCTAGCCACAAGGCAAAATCTTCACCAAAGCAACGCTCATTGATGAAGTGTGGCAGGACTTCATTGGAGTTGAATTTTGAGGTAATCAGGCTAAAGGCGCGTTCGAACATCAGGTAGAAACTTTTAGTTTTCTACCGTTGGCAACCCTGCACGTTTCCAGCCGCCGAAGCCAGGTGTCATATTCACCGCCGTTTTGAATCCGGCCTGCAACAGCAAATGCGTCGCTTCCGGTCCTGTCGTCACACCGTCACCGCAATATACCACCACAGGTTTATCTTTCGCAGCGGCCAAATCATCCGGAATACCGGTCCGTAGCGAGGAGAGGGGGGCTGAGATCGCGCCAGCTAGATGTTGTTCTTCAAAGGCTCCCTTGCCGCGCACATCGACCACGGTGGCACCTGCGTCAATCATCGCTTGTGCTTGCGCCAAGTCGGCCTGCGGCACGTTATATGTCTTGCCACCCATGAAGAAGCCGAAGAGAGCGACAAAGCCGCATAACACGATTATAGGCAGAAGATTGCGTTTTTGGCTGGCGGCGAGCATAGCGTGTTCCTATTCGGCTCTAAAGTTGACACAGGGCACTATAGCAGAAAATCGATGGCAGGGCAGAGGGGCAATGCCCAAAATTTGCCAAAATGCCCTCTATAGTAAATAATTACCAGCGTAACCCTCTTGGAGCCGAATCATGTTCACCCGTGCTGCCTTGCTCGCCTCACTTGTCGTTCTGACGGCACTGCCCGCATTGGCGGATATTCAGATCAGTAATCCGGTAGCTGATGCACGCAATGCTGCACGCACCACAGGTTCATCATTGTCATATGGGTGCGCGACGGATGGTTCGCCCACTCTGGAGCTGAACAGCGGCGACGATGAGCAATTCTTCTATGTCTCGTTGCGCGGCAAGTCCGTGGACAATCTGCGCGATGGCGTTATCAAGAGCTATTCTGTCAGCGGTGATGAGAACGGCATGGGCATGATTTGCAAGCCACCTGGCGGTCAGGAGAATTGCAAGGAAATGGCACTCCAGGTCAGGATCACCTCTACATTCGTCAAGCCGGGAGAGATGCTGGAAGGCACTGTTTCCGGGGGTGGTAAAAGCGCAGATTTTCAGGTGACCATGCCTGAAACATCACCATCGTGCAATTGAGCTGAGATCTGGCCAAGGATTGGCGCGTCAATGTCGTCAATGCCTCGAGGACTAAGATTGAGGAGGCGGGGTGGATATTATGCGTCTAGCCTACATGCTCGCGCCTGTATTGCTTTTGGCAACGTCGCTACATGCCGAAAATGTTGCGCAAATCCGTTATGGTTGCGCTCCATGGGACGGCCAGACGCTCGAGATTACCGTTGGCGCGCCCGACATGGTTTATAATCTGACAATCTGGGGTAAAGGGTACGAAGCGCTGCGCCAAGGGGTAAAAACCGTGCATTTGAGCGCCACCGGTGGTTTCGACGATGATGGACGAAGCAGCGTCTGCGGTACGCGTGGGGTTGGGGCGGCGTGTTACCCGGAGGCGCTTGCCGTGTCTTTCGCGTTGATTGAATGGTCATCGGGTGGGACCGTTGCCGGCCAAATTGACTTTAAAGGTATGACTGTGCCCTTCAGTGGCGCGATGGGCACATCCCGGGAGCCTTGCGGCTGACATGCCCTTGCAGAAACGTACCATCCGCTTGGCCGGCCACAATACCAGTATCGCGCTGGAGCCGGAATTTTGGACGGCGCTGGAAAATCTGGCACAGCAAAACGGCCAAAAATTGCCGCAGCTGATCGCAGAGGTAGATAGCGGCCGTAGCGGCGGGCTGGCGAGCGCGCTGCGCGTGATGGTCTTGCGCTCAAACGGCGGCTGAACGGCGACTGAGAAGAAGATCGAGCACCGCCATGCGGGCACTCACGCCGTTACGAACCTGCTGCAGAATGACGCTGTGCCGTGCATCGTCCGCCACGGCGTCCGTGATCTCTATAGTGCGGTTTAACGGGCCCGGATGCATGACAATCGCATTTGGCTTGGCTTTCGCCAACAGTGTGTGATCCAGTCGATATGCGGCTTGATATGCTGCCAAGTCTGGCGGCGCAGCGCCGTTCATGCGTTCCAGCTGGATACGCAGCATCATGATGACGTCGGCGTCCTTGATGCCATCTTCTAGCCGCGCATAGCGAGCCACGGATGGCAGGGCGGCACCGGCCTCCGGCATCAAAGCATCGGGCGCTATCAGTCGGAGATTGGCGCCAAGCTTGCCGAGAAAATGCAGATTTGATTTTGCTACACGGCTGTGCCGAATATCGCCGCAAATGGCCACAGTCAGGCCGGCAATCCGCCCTTTATGTTGCTTTATGGTGAAGGCGTCGAGTAGCGCTTGGGTCGGGTGTTCGTTGGTGCCGTCGCCGCCATTAATGACGGCACAGTCCACCAATGCCGCGATTTCCGCAGCAACACCGGCGTTTTCGTGGCGAATGACTATTGCATCCACTCCCATGGCGCTGATGGTGCGCGCGGTATCGCCCAGGCTTTCGCCTTTCTTGACGGAAGAGGTGGCGATATCAATATTCATTACCTCGCAGCCCAGCCGTTTGGCCGCCAACTCGAACGACAGGCGGGTGCGGGTAGAGTTTTCATAGAATAGGTTCACCACGCTCCTGCCGCGATGTAAGCTGCCAGCGTCTGGATGGTCGGCGAATCGCGCTGTTCGCGTCAGCAGGGTTTCCAGCGTCTCGGCGCTCAAATCGGCGATGCTGATAAGGTGCGGGCTAGGAAAAATGGCGCTGGTCATGGCAACGGGTCAAAGCTTATAAGCACAGTTTGCATGCGTCGCAGACTAGACATT
>CAYOGS010000104.1:5207-6664 GCA_964403435.1 uncultured Rhodospirillales bacterium
GGTTACGGTAATGCCGGACGAGGCGGGCATCAGGCTCGACCGCTGGTTTAAGCGGCATTTCCCGCAGCTCGGGCACGGCCAGCTCGAAAAGCTACTCCGCACGGGTCAGGTTCGGCTGGACGGTAAGCGCGTCAAGGCGAATGCCCGGCTGGAAGCAGGCCAGACTTTGCGGCTCCCGCCTGGCGTTGCCGGCGCTGTGGACGGCCCGTTGATGTCCGTGGGCAAGCCGGCCAAGCCAGCCGTCATCAAGCAATGGGTGCTGTTTGAGGACGACGACGTGCTGGTACTGAACAAACCGCCCGGCCTCGCGGTGCAGGGCGGCACAGGGCAGCGTCAGCATTTGGATGCGATGCTGGCGGAATGGCGTGACGCCCAAGGCGAACGACCGCGTTTGGTGCATCGGTTGGACAAAGACACCAGTGGGGTGTTGCTGCTGGCAAAAAGTGTTTTTGCCGCAGCTAAATTGGCGGCTGCATTCCGGTTGCGGGAGACGCGTAAGGTCTATTGGGCGGTGACGTTGGGTACGCCTAAGCCGTTCCAAGGACGAATTGACCTGCCACTGAAGAAGGTTGGCACGCGCATGACGGGCACTGCTCCGGATGACCCGGACGGCCAAGACGCCGCCACGCTTTATGAGGTACTGGAGCCAGCAGGAAAGCAGGCGGCGCTCGTGGCCTTATGGCCGCTGACCGGCCGTACGCACCAATTGCGGGTGCATTTGCAGGCAATCAGCACACCTATTCTGGGCGATCCGGTCTATCGCCCACCCGAGCGTGTGGATGGTTCCGTGGCGCCGCATTGGCCAGCAGATGCCTTGTATCAAGGGTTGCATTTGCATGCCCGCCGTCTCATCATACCGCACCCGCGCGGCGGGGTGATAGACGCTTCGGCGCCCGTGCCCGCCGCCATGCAAAAGACATTCCGCTGGTTTAACTTCTCGTCCGACCAGCCAGATCCGTTTGATGGAGTTGCCGATGGCCGCCCAGGAACCCGCGAAAAAGAGGTCTAAATTTGGCCTGCTCACGGCTGGCTTAGGCTTGCTCATTGTCCTGCCCGTCGCTGGCGCGACGGTCTTTGTCGTGACATTCGATCCCAACCAATACCGCGCCGAAATTGCGACCTTTCTTTCTGAAAATCTGGGACGAAAAGTTAGTTTAAACGGCACGATGCGCCTGCGCCTCGCTGGCGGTCCGGCGTTGGAAGTCAATGACATCGTACTTGCCAATCCGGAGTGGGCTTCGCGACCGGAGATGGTGAAAATAGGCCAGATGGCGTTGGCCATGAAGCTTCAGCCGCTGCTGCAATCGCCGCGCCGCCTGGACGTGACCAACGTGGTGCTGGAGAACGCGGATATTCAGCTGGAGACCGGCGCCAAAGGTGTGAAGAACTGGGAATTAATACCGCTGTCAAAAAGCGCCGCGCCCGATATTGCGGAGCAAGACCGCGTGGTCCCACCC
>CAYOGS010000105.1:0-1105 GCA_964403435.1 uncultured Rhodospirillales bacterium
GCCATTATGCACCTAGCCACGCGTTGCGGCTCAACGTGACCACGGCGCGCGAGGATGAAGCGTTCCTGCTGTTCGGAGTGGAACTTGGTTTGCGCGGCGGTAAAGTGCGCTTAAATCTAAGCAAGAGCGGCGATCTGCACGAGGCGGCGGCCAACCTCTTCAGCATGTTGCATGAGTTGGATAGTCAGGAATGCAGCGGCATCGCGGTCAGCGCTATACCCGAAATCGGACTCGGTCGCGCCATCAATGATCGGCTGCGCCGCGCGGCGGCACTGGCCTGACAAAATAGAATAACTGCATCGACCATCAACGATGTTTACAGCCAGGCCAACAGCATGGTCTGCGTTTGCCATCAGCCAGACTGGATATACCTCGTTCGATGCGCTTGTTTCTGGTATCATGTTTCTTCGCGGACTCGATCCAGCATATCCACTCATTGCGCGCCAGAGGTGTTATATCTTCCCAAGTTGCTAACGATTTCGTATTGATCAAGAGTAGTTTCTTTAAGTCAGTTGGCAACTCGTGCACCACTCCACCAGACGCAACTTTAGGCATTTGTTTCCTCCTTGCCCATCACCCGTCTGAAAAGTATGTTCGATGCGTCATGGGCTAACTGAGCTACGTTAACCGACAAATTATCTTGTTATCAGCACCAACGACATCAGCATGAACATGATGGGCAAGAGATACAAGGCAACAGGATCGTGACCTTTGCCGCGATTAAAGAAGGCAAGCAATAAGAGCCCGGAAATCGTCGTGACCACCAGGCACGCTACTGCCGCGCTACGGCCGGCTGCGGCATTGCTGTGGCCGTCGACCGTTAAACTTGTCACATTGAACTGGCTGCAAAACCCGACGATCATCATTATGATCTGACCAGAGATTAACGCACAGCCACCCATAGAGTAAAATCGGTCGTCCTCAGGGGTTAAGCCATCTTCAGCTGTTTCGTCATCTTGAGCATCGTCCTCACCTGTATCTTTTGCTTTCGATTCTTCTCCATCTCTCTCGAATTTCAACGTCATGGACTATCCCGTCCCACCGACAGTCATCTCCTCCAGCCGCATGGTGGGTTGACCCACGCCCACCGGCACGCTTTGCCCAT
>CAYOGS010000105.1:1115-6627 GCA_964403435.1 uncultured Rhodospirillales bacterium
CAAGGCTTCGAACCCTGTGCCAATGAGCGTGGCCCCCTTCACAGGATGCTTGAGCTTGCCGTTTTCGATGACATAGGCTTCAGACAGTGAGAAGACGAATTTACCGTTGGTGATGTCCACCTGGCCGCCGCCAAAATTTGCGGCATACAATCCATGCTTGACCGAACCGATGATCTCTGCCGCCGGCACAGTGCCGGCACGCATAATGGTGTTGGTCATGCGCGGCATGGGCTTGTGCGCGAAACTCTCGCGCCGTCCATTGCCAGTAGACTGTTTACCCACTAAACGGGCATTCAGCCGGTCATAAATATAGCCGGTCAAAATTCCATCTTCGATGAGTGTGGTGCATTGGCTTGGTGTGCCTTCGTCGTCAATCGTCAGTGACCCGCGGCGATTAGGCAAGGTGCCGTCATCTACGATCGTCACGCCCGGCGCCGCCACGCGCTGCCCCATCAGTTTGCTGAAGGCGGAAGTGCCCTTGCGGTTGAAGTCCCCTTCCAGCCCGTGGCCAATGGCCTCATGCAACAGCACGCCTGCCCAGCCATTATTCATCACGACCGTCATCTCCCCCGCCGGCGACGAGGCGGCTTCTAGGTTCACCAGCGCCTGGCGCAAGGCTTCGTCTACCTGGCCTTGCCAGTTTTCGGGCGCAAAACATAGGTCATAATTGGCGCGGGCGCCGGCGCCGTCATACCCTGCTTCCATGCGTCCACTCTGCTGGGCGACGATGGAGACATTAAGCCGTACCAGCGGCCGGATATCCGCTACACGGACACCACTCGGGCGGATGATCTGCACCGCCTGCCAACTGGCCAACAGAGAAACGCTGACTTGCTGCACACGGCTGTCGCGACTGCGGGCATAGGCGTCGATCTCCTGCAATAGTTTGATCTTCACGGCGAAGTCACGCGACTGCAATGGATTGTCTGGAATATATAGCTGACGGTTCGTGCCCGCGGGCGCGGCGGAGAAAGTTCCCGCATAACCTTGATGCACGGCGCGCACAGTTTCGCCGGCGCGGCGCAGGGCCCCAGCATCCAGCACGGAAGCGTGGGCATACCCCGCCGCCTCGCCCGCCACGGCGCGTAAGCCGAAGCCTTGCGTCGTGTCAAAGCTGGCGGCTTTCAGCTTGCCATCATCCCAGCTGAAGCTTTCGCTCTGCTGATATTCCAGATACAGCTCGCCGTCATCCGCCCCCTGCAAGGCAGCCGCAGCTTGCTGTTCCGCCGCGTCGCGGTCAAGCCCGCCCTTGCCGAAAAAAATTGCGTCGGTCGTGCGTAAATTGTCGGTCATTTCCGGCCTCACTCTTATGTCTCATAAAACAGTATAGGGGAAATCCGCTACCTTCCCAAGCCGTCATTGACCGGCATCGCCCACCAATACACCTTTGACCTTGGCGGCCAACTGCTTGAGCGTGAAAGGCTTACCCAGGAAATGCACCACTTCCCCAGCCTTCAGCTGGTCGCGGAATTTGTCTTCAGTATAGCCGGAAATAAAGATCGCCTTCATCTGAGGCCATTGCGCATGCACCTTGGCCATCATGGTGGGACCGTCCATCTGTGGCATCACGACGTCGCTGATCAGTAGATCGATCTTGCCATTCTCTTTCGCTAGTACCGTCAATGCCTCTTCACCATTGCGCGCTTCTAGAACGACATAGCCTTTATTGCGGAGCGCACGGGAGGAAAAGACGCGCACGGCATCCTCATCCTCGACCAGCAGGATTGTCCCCGCACCTGTGAGGTCGGCACCGGATTTTTCCTTGGCTTCATCTACTTCGGTCTCGGTCTTGGGCATTTCCTTGTGTTGATGCGCGGGCAGGAAAATGCTGAACACCGTCCCTTTGCCAACGGTGCTTTGCACATCCACGAAGCCGCCGGTCTGTCGCACGATGCCATAGACCGTCGAAAGCCCTAGCCCAGTGCCCTGGCCAACTTCCTTTGTAGAGAAAAACGGCTCGAAGATGCGTTCAATAATTTCCGGGGGAATGCCGCTGCCGACATCCGTCACTTCAATTCGCACATAATCGCCCGGAGGCATCTCGTCCTGCCCGTGCATCACCGGCGAGTCCTGACGGAAATTTTCGGTCTTGATCATGACGCTGCCCCCGTAAGGCATGGCATCACGCGCATTGACCACCAGATTGATAATGACCTGCTCCAGCTGCCCCTGATCAACCAGCACCGGTGCCAGACTACGGCCATGCGTGAGATTGAGTGTGATGCTGGGGCCGATGAGCCGCCGCAACAAGTTGGACAGCTCAGCCAGCACATCCACCAGGCTCAGCAGTTTGGGTTGTAGGGTCTGTTGCCGCGAAAAGGCCAGCAGTTGTCGCACCAGATTTGCTGCGCGGTTGCCGTTCTGCTTGATTTGCATGATGTCAGCGAAGCTTTGGTCGCCCGGCTTGTGGCGCTGCAACAGCAGATCGCAGAAGCCGATCATTGCCGTCAGTAGATTATTGAAGTCGTGTGCAATGCCGCCCGCCAGCTGGCCGATGGCCTGCATCTTCTGTGACTGCGCGAATTGCAGCTCCATGGATTTCTGTTCGGTGACGTCAATAAAGTAAAGCACCAGCCCGTTTTGCGCGGCAGGACTGCCCCCATCCTTGCTCACAGCAGCAAACTGCTTGACATAGACAAGAACGACAACCTGCTTGTCGCCATGCAGGTGCATTTCAACTGGACGCAGGTTCTCCTTGCCCGCTAAGGCTTCCTGGAGCAATGCCGCGTTGTTCTGCCTGACCTCCGGCTTCATCAATTCGGCAAAAGCGGTGCCGATGAGCGCGGCGCGGCGGCGACGAAGCATTTTTTCCAATGCTTCGTTGCACTCGATGATCGCCAGGTCGGCATTGAGCAGCACGACGCCGATAGGCGCCTGGGCAAACAACCGCTCGAAACGCTGCTCCGAGACATTGAGCGCCATCTGCCATTCACGTTCGGGACGCAAATCTCGCACTACCGAACGCGTGCGGAGCGTATTTCCATCATCGCTCGCCACGATGGTCTGGGTGATGGCGACGGGAAACTGCAGCCCGTCGCGGTTACGCATCACGGTTTCGCCGCTCTTCTTTTCCGGCTTGTCGGCGTCAAATGCGTGCGGCGGTGCGTCCTTGAGCGAGCCCGCTAGTACTTCATGCAAGCGCACGCCGTTATTGACCAAATCCTCCGGCAAACACCCTAACCATTCGGCCAAGGTCTTGTTGACGAAGCGGAAGCGTCCGTGCTGATCCACGGAATAGATACCGACCGGCGCGTTGGTCATAAAATCCACCAGCTTGGCCTGCTCCTCGCGCATCGCACGCTCCATGCGCCGCCGTTCGCTGATATCCTCGAAGCGCCATTGCAAATAGCCAGGCCAGCCGGGCAACTGCCGTGTGGTCACGCGCCGCCATTCGATTATCTTGTTGTTACTGCGTACCGGCAGCTCGGCTATCGCCACCTGGCCGGCACGCGCCATTTTGCCTAGTTGCACCAGTTCATTACCGTCCTCGCCGGGCGTGACGAAGCGCGATGCTAAGGCCGCCTCAGCATTCTGGTTGGTGATATCAATCCAGCCATCTAGGGCGCGATTGCTCAGCACCGCCTGGCCATGCTCGTCAGTGATGATCTGCGGCGTCAGGACACTGTGGAACGCCTCCCGTAACAGCACTTCCTGCCGAGCGAAAAAATGCGCCCGCCGCAGCATCCATCCAATGGCCAGCAAGCTAGCCAACAGCATAAGCACAACAACAACCTGAACCGCCCGATTATCAGGCTCTGGTGCCAGCCACGGCAGCAGCGCGTCCTTGAAAATCATGATAATAGCCAGCACCACCAGCGCCCACTGCGCGCGCAATAGCCATTTGACCACCGGCAGGCCGTTTAACAGGCCGGTCGGTGTCTCTTGAGCAGAAGCAGGTAACTGATCGGGCAAATTGGTCTGCATGAGCTAAGTTTTAAACGGAATCCTTTGGTTGACGGCCTGACTGGCTGTAGAGACTTCTGGTTTAATTATTACATGTTGGAATCGATTCGTCATGCGCCTAGCCACTTGGAATATTAACTCAGTCCGCCTGCGTCTGCCGCTGCTGCTGCGTCTGGTTACCGAGCAGCAGCCCGATGTCATTTGCCTGCAGGAAATCAAGTGCCAGAACGAGGTTTTTCCGGCAGCCGACCTGGCCAAAGCCGGCTATCCACACCAGCATGTATGCGGCATGAAAAGCTATAATGGCGTGGCAATTCTTTCACGCCAGCCGCTGAGCAACCCAGGGGTTCTGCATTGGCAAGGGCGCGAGGACTGCCGTCATGTCCATGCGGAATTGGCAAATGGCATCGAGATCCACAATCTTTATATCCCGGCCGGCGGCGATATTCCCGATCCAGTCGTCAATCCCAAATTCGCACATAAGCTGGGGTTCGTTGAAGAGCAAACAGTCTGGTGGGAAAAACAGCCTCGCGGCATAAAGCGGATTCTAGTCGGCGATCTGAATATCGCGCCATTAGAAAATGATGTCTGGTCACACCGGCAGATGCTTGACGTCGTCTCACATACAGCGCCGGAAATCTCCCGATTGAACGCCATGCTGCGAACGCAGGACTGGGTGGATACCCTGCGCCATTTCGTACCGCCGCAGGAAAAACTTTACACTTGGTGGAGTTACCGCGCTCAGGATTGGGAAGCCTCTAACCGCGGTCGTCGGCTTGATCATATCTGGGTTTCTCCGGGATTGCAGCCGCAGTTAAAGGGTGTGACAGTAATGCGTGAAGCGCGTGGCTGGGATCCGAAGCCCAGCGACCATGTTCCAGTGCTACTTGATTTGAAGGATTAACGTAAACGAGGCCGCAGATAGAAATCGGCGATCATGGCGCCAATAGCCGGGCTGCTACTAACTTTATCCGTCAAACTCTGCTGCGCTGCGGCCAAAATATCTGGGGCAATGCCGCCCACTTCTTCCTTTAGCCGCAGTGAGTCCTGTTGGTATGCCAAAGTAAATTCTGGATGCGCCTGGAACGTCAGGGCGTCGTCGCCATAGGCTAGTGCCGCATAGGAGCAGTGCGACGATGCCGCCAGCACCGTCCCGTTTGGCGGCAAGGCGACAACCTGATCCTGGTGGCTGGCCGGTAGGACGAAACTGCCATTGCGGCCAGACTCTGGCTGCCAGGTATATTCATGCAGTCCCAGCCCCCATCCTTTGGGCGATTTGATGACCGTGCCGCCCAGCGTCTGAGCCAGCAACTGGTGACCGAAGCAAATACCCACAATGGGACGACGCGCGGTCATAGCCTTGCGTAAAAATTCTTCAGCGGGAGCGATCCATGGCAGCCTGTCATAGACCCCGTGCGGTGAACCCGTCACCAACCAACCGTCATGTTGAACAACATCAGCCGGTAACAATCCTTCGAGCACAGGGTAGGTCGTAAAGGAAAAATCCTTGGACTGCCGCGATAGTAAGAAACTTAGTAACTCTGGGTAGCTGCCGTGGCTTTGTGTCAGCGCGGAGCTTGACCGTCCCATTTCCAGAATGCCGATATGC
>CAYOGS010000106.1:0-6604 GCA_964403435.1 uncultured Rhodospirillales bacterium
AAACTATACCATGGCGCGTTGGCGGGGAACAAATGCTTGGTCTGGTCAACGAGCCGCGGCGAATCGAAGCTGGCGATCAGGATGCTGCGGCACCGGCAATCCGGCAAAGCGGTCACCGGCTGGGCATGATGATTGAGAAAGCTGCGGCCGATTTGCTCCACATCCTGCACAAACAGTCCGGCAATTGGCACCTGGTCGAGCGGATAGAATTCTGCGAAGGCTTCTAACTGGTTGTTGGGGTCGTAAATCGCCACCGGTCCGTTGGCTTGCAAATGTGCGACGAGCGCCCGCGCCTTGGCGGCGGCCAACGGATGCCCAACAGCCTTGTAAAAGGCATTGCCGCCCGATTGATTACTGAAAGTTTCGATCCGTAGCGCCATCATGCTTTCCTTAGCAAAGTCATGACGGCAGGGTAGCTTTTCCCTGCGGCGGCTGCAACCGCGGCCAACGGTGATTAGTGCTGTGTCGGAATCTGCAATTCGGCAAGGATAGGGAAATGATCGGAACCGATTTCACCCAGAGTCGTTACCTTTCCGGCCACGCCCTTTGTCGCAAACACATGGTCAATCTGAACGGCGAGCGGCAAAAAATGTCTCGGCCAAGTGTAGCGGAACGGGCCGCCCAGATGCTTGAAGCCGGAAGGGAGGAGATCTCTGGTCGTCTCCGACCAAAGCGTAGCGTTCAAATCTCCAGCCAGCACCAGCGGGTTGATCGTTGCGGCAGCAATATCGCGAATAGCTTGGAAATAGGTACGTTGTTCCCAACGGTCGGTGCGCGTGCGAGGCGACACTGGATGCGCCGCCAGCAGAGTAAACTGCGCGAATTCCGCTTGCACCAACGGCAACTTGTACCAGCCATGATAGGTAACGTTGCTCTTGAACGGATATTTGGCATAGACCGCAACGCCAAAACTGTCGGCGCGCGGCACGATCACGGTGTGCGGATAACGCTGGTTGATATTTGCCATGGCGCTTTGGAATGACGCGTTTAACTCCAGCAAAACAACAATATCTGGGTCATGCGTCTCGATTTGCTTCATGAAGGCAGCCGTCTCCAAGTTATCGACGAGTACATTGGCAGAGAGCAGCTTTAACAACACAGTACCATTACTCGGCGTCTCAGTCATGGAGGGCGGCCAGAACTGCGCCGTGCGATATCCCATCACGCCGGCATTCAGACCAAGCGCTGCCAGCGACAGGACCATCGTCAAGCGCGAACGAACCAAAAGCCCCAAGCAAAGTAACGCAGCGCCGCCACCGAACAATTGCGGTCGAAAATGATTGAAGTAATCAAAAAATCGCGACAACGAAGCGGCCAACCCCACCAGACTGGCAGCCAACAATCCCAGCGCGGCAAGAACAATCAGTCGTTTCATTGCTGATGGCGGGTGGCGACGCCCATGGCCAGCGCTTCGGCAGGCAACAATGTCTGAGGTGCCGCAAACGGTACGCGCATCATTAACTGGTAAAACGCCTCGCTACCGGTCATGTTGACGATATAGCTCCGTAAAATATTTAGCATTCTAGTCCCCATGTCAGTCGGCTGAGCAATGTTGGCCTCAGCCAAGGTTGGCCGGTGAACGCTTAGGCTGCCAGATTCAGAAGACACGAATCGTTCACGCCCGCCCAAAAAGGCATAAACTCAAGCGGAAGCGCAATAGCCGTGAAACGTTTTGGCCCCAGCAGCGCGAATGACTTCACCGATAGCCATCGCCTCATCAACATCGCCGCCAACGGAATCCAGCCACACAGCAATAGCTTTATTGGTTAGTGCTGCCTGACTTAAAATTAGCTCAAGCTCCTTGGCTTCACCGCCGACTATCTGCCCTTCAAGATGCACGAACCGAAGTGAATCGCCAGAATTTGAAGTGGCCAAATACACAGCCGCCGCATTGGCATTGCCGATGACCAACAGGTACGACAGTGTAATAAAAAGACACGCAAAGCGATATTGTTTCACTTGGGGAGATAAGTCACGACATTCATCTGCTTCGCTTCTTGCCCCAGTAGTGTGTAGGGATTGGTATAGGAAGCATTGACGAACATGTAGTAGAAGTCGGGCAAATTCGTCATCTTGAGAATATAGTCGTAGATTTCTTTAAGTTCACCTTGCGGTGAAAGGAGAATTTGCGTGCTGCCATCTTTGGGCAACATCATATCAATATTCTCAGGACGATAGACAATTAACGCTCCACCACTATCTGTGCGCGGATAAAAGCGATTTTTGCCCCCAAGAAACGCAAGAACGCAAGTGCCTTTGCAGTTACCAGCCTTCGTCATGACATCGAAGTCGCGGAGAACCTGTCCAATCTTCATAGCTTCCGATGCAATGCTGCCTTCACCGATCAGCGTGACAATAATCGGCAATCCACGCAGCTTGGCCTCTTCCAAGACAGCTTTCAAACCTAGGGCATCGCCATGCTCAATCGTCCCTTCCACACCGATGAGTGAGAACTTATCTCCAGACTTTGGGTTGTAGCGCACACCAACGGCCTGTGCGGTTCCGTTCCATACAAGTAACACCGCAGCCAAAATCGCTAACCACCCATATCGGATCATTCTGCCCTCCCAATTACTTCATTTCTGCTCTGGCGCCGTACCCATAACGATACCAGCCTTCTATTTAAGACCATATTAACTACAATTTCTTAAATATGTCACCCGGCAAGCTGTCATAGTCTGCCGTCGTTTTTCCTTATCTTTCCTAGGTCCTAATGTGAAGGATTTTTCCCATGACCAAGATTAACGGCAGCGTGACACTCACCGACAACCAGTCGGGCAAAAGCTGGAATTTCGATAAGCTGGATGGCTCCGTCGGTCCCCAGGTCATTGATATCCGTAAGCTCTATGGCGAGACCGGCTTTTTTACCTACGACCCCGGGTTCACTTCGACCGGTAGCTGCGAATCGAAAATCACCTTCATTGATGGTGACAAGGGCGTTTTGCTGCACCGCGGCTACCCCATCGAGCAGCTAGCGATGCAGAGCGATTTCCTGGAAGTCGCCTATCTGCTGCAGCACGGCGAATTGCCCAGCCCAGAAGGCAAGTCTGAATGGGTGCGCCATATTACCTACCACACCATGGTGCATGAGCAGTTGATTAAGTTTTACAGCGGCTTTCGACGTGACGCCCACCCGATGGCGGTGATGTGTGGCGTGGTCGGAGCACTTTCGGCCTTCTATCACGACTCGACGGATATCAACGATGCCCGCCAGCGCGAAATCGCCTGTCATCGGCTGATCGCCAAAATGCCGACTTTGGCCGCCATGGCCTATAAATATGCCGTGGGCCAACCTTTTGTATATCCGCAGAACAGCCTGTCCTATGCGGAAAACTTCCTTTACATGACGTTCTCCCTGCCTGCCGAGCCGTATAAGATCAATCCCGTCCTGGCTCGGGCGATGGATCGGATTTTCGTGTTGCATGCCGACCATGAACAAAATGCCTCCACTTCTACGGTACGTTTGGCCAGTTCGTCGCAGGCTAATCCCTTCGCCTGCATAGCTGCCGGCATCGCCTCGCTCTGGGGGCCAGCGCATGGCGGCGCCAACGAGGCTGTATTGAAAATGCTGATGGAAATCGGCACACCCGACAAGGTGGGTGATGTCGTGCGCCGTGCTAAAGACAAGAATGACAGCTTTCGCCTGATGGGCTTCGGCCACCGCGTTTACAAGAACTATGACCCTCGTGCGAAGGTGATGAAACAGACCTGCGATGAGGTGCTGAGCGAACTGGGCATCAAGAACGACCCGTTGCTGGAAACCGCAATCGCGCTGGAACAAGCCGCCTTAAAGGATGATTATTTCATCGAAAAGAAACTCTACCCGAACGTGGATTTCTATTCCGGCATCATCCTGCGCGCCATGGGCTTCCCCACCAGCATGTTCACTGTGCTATTTGCCATCGCCCGCACGGCAGGCTGGGTGGCGCACTGGCAGGAACAGTCGGCCGAAAGCGCCAAGATCGGCCGCCCCCGCCAGCTTTATACTGGCGCCCCACCGCGCGATTACGTGCCGGTCAACAAGCGGTAAGATCGCTACGGAATTTTCTGGTCGTCTGGTGGGTTGTCGCCTTGGGCGACATCCGCGTTACGTGCATCGTCGCCAGAATGCCGCTTCTTTGTCCGAGCGAACGGCTCACGACAAGATGAAGCATTGTGAATGCAACCATTGATCACTGCTTCAATAGCCATATACCCGCAAAGCCCGCCCACATCGTCGCAAAAACCTGCTTGATGTGTAGTGCGCCGCAGTAACAAGTGACGGGCACGAATCAAGTCATGCGATTGGGCACATAAACGCAGACGGCGGCGCAAGAGCAAAAATCCTCTCCAGACTCCACGTCGTCGGATCGCAGTTTCAGCAAAGCCGGAGCAGCTGGCCCCACCCCAATGCAGTCGGTAAGCGCAGGTGAAGCCCTTATGGGGCGAAAGAGAACTGCGGTAGCGACGGATGCCGTGTATTGCAATTCGTGCCAGAAAATCCATGGCAACGCTCATTGTCAGCCACCCTGACGGACCCGCCACACTTTGAACCCCTGCTCCTGCACCATGGTTTCGGCTGTTTTTGCCCAGCGTTGCACTGGCACGGTCTGCTGCGTCACCAACAACAGCTGCCCCCGTGCCGCAAGATAGCGCGGTGCTTCTTCCACCAGTTGCTGCACCACGCTGTAATCCAGCTTGTTGCCGGCATGGATCGGAGGGTTACTGAGCATGAGGTCATAGCGCGCCGTCAGTGGCGCCATATTATCCGCCTGGACAAACTCTGCAGCACCGCTGCCCAGATTATGACGCGCGGCGCGCAACGCTAGGCTATCATGATCCAACACATGCAGAGCCGCCTGCGGCCATATGTGCCGCGCCGCTAGCCCGAGCACGCCGATGCCGCAAGCATAGTCCAGCACCAGGCGCGGTGCCGGCATCCCCAGTTGCGGTAGTTGGCGGAGCAACAAAGCTGTACCGGTATCTATCTGACCGCCGGCGAACAGCCCGGGATAGGAAACCAGAGAATATTCTTGCCCCAACAGCGTCGCTGTATCAGCGCGCCGCCAATCATCCACAGTTTCGATGAGCGTGTCGCGCCGCGGCCGTCGCGCCAGAAACACGCGGCCATGATGTTTAGTCAGTGCCAGCGTCACTTCCTCGAACAGCTCCACTAGCAGCTTCTCCGCTGCCGCGATGCCGGCATCTTTCAACCCAAAAAGCGCCAGCGGCGCCGCTGGCAACAACCGCGCAGCCGCTAGATGCAAATTCATCGCCAGCTCTTCCCGCGCCCGCGGCAGGCCCAGCAGCGCGCCGGCATAGTCCCGTTGCCAAAGCGTATCATCGGTTGCCGCGCCGCGCCGCTGCCAGGTGACGGCGGCTCCCACCAACGGCCAAGCCGCATCAAGCAGCAATACGGGCCCCCGTTCACCTTCCTGTGCCGCCTGCAGTAGTTCCGCCGCGCGGTAGTTAAGTGCCAACAAGTCAGCTCCCATGCGCACACTCCTTGCCTGCCAGCAAATGTTGTAAGGTGAGTAGCACACTCTCCACAGTCAGTTCTGGCAACTGTTTGGCCTGCAGCCACTGTGCCTGCGAACCGCGCGGGCAAGACCAGATCGGATTGACACTGCCGGCAAAGAGCGTGAGCGTCGGTGCTCCGACCGCCGCCGCGATATGCGCCGGGCCAGTATCATTCCCGACCACACCGCGTGCGCCGCGCGCCAGCGCGCCCAGCTGCAACAAGCTAGTCTTGCCGCCCAAATCAATCACATCTGGTGCCGCCTGCTTGATGCCGTCCAGCACGTCCTGCTCCGCCGCCGTCCCCACCATGACCACGGCCAGCCCAGCGGCTTGCAGCTGCTGCGCTAGCAGCCCATAGTGCGGCCAACGTTTCTCCGGCCGGCTGGGCGCACAACCAGGAATGAGCAGCACATAATTCTTGGGCAAGGTCACGGCATCAAACGGCGCTGTCAGCCAGTCATAATCTGGTTGCGCCGGCCACGCCACGCCGGCAACGTCCAATTGAGCACGGATGAAATCCGTGAAATGCCAGTCTGCCTTGGGTGGCCATACGCGTGGATATCGGCAGCGCCAAGTATTGCCACACCAATCTATTTCGCCCCATGGGCCACCGAGCAGCCAATAGAGCACCGCCTGGCGAGACTTGCCCTGCAGATCAAATACGACCTGCGGCTCAGCAACTCCCACCCGACGGCGCAGATCCCACCAGACGCCCAACTGCCACGGCGCCGGCCGGTTATCCGTCACGACATTATCGAACCACGGCATGGCTTCGGCCAGCCCGACCCAGGCCGGCTGTGTCATTAAGGAGATAATGGCGCGAGGATAGGACGCGCGAATAGCCTGAAAAGCCGGCGCACACAGAATCATATCACCGAGCGCGCCCAGACGAATAATTAGAATACGCTGATAATTGCGCCCGCTCATGCCGCTAGCACTCGCTTATAAACGGCGAGGGTCGCCGCCGTCATCACCGACAGGTCGAAGCGCTGCCGTGCCAGAACCGTGGCCTGATCGGCCAGCGCCACACGCTCCACCGGCGTCAGTGCCAGCGCCAGACGGATTTTTTCTGCCAGCGCCTGTGGATCATCGGGAGGTATCAGCC
>CAYOGS010000107.1:0-6532 GCA_964403435.1 uncultured Rhodospirillales bacterium
CTCGCCGGCGACCATGACGGAGGTCTGGTATTCACGGCAGTAAGCGCCTGAGTTGGAATCATAACCATTACGCAATGGTTCGATGGTACCCGAATTGCCGCTGCGAGGATTTTCCCAAACAATTTGTTGCCCGACCGGTGCGGTATAGGCCTGATACTGCGCGCGTCCCATATGGCCACGGTCGGCACTATCAAGCGATGCACCCATTTCATTACCAGCCCAGCCACCCAGCAATACGCCAGCCGCAGTTGCAATTGTTTTGCCGGTGCCCCCGCCAAACTGGTTACCCAGCAGACCACCCAGTGCCGCACCACTCACCGTGCCGACGGCTTGCTTTTGACCCCAGTTGTCAGTCTGACAACCGGCCAGCGCCAGCACCAGAGCTAAGGCGGACAAAAGGACGGAATGACGCATGGGTTTTCTCCATAACCAAAGTGAGACTATTCTCTAACGTTTAGAACCGGCACAATCCGGCGAAAGAATCAATCGAATTATCATAAACTGTAGCATGAATGGGGCGCAACTATGGCGGAAATCAAGGCAGATTGGCAATGGCTGGCACCCGATGCAGCCCCCTTAACACTCTTTGCTGACTGGTTCAGGGCTGCTGAAGCCGCGGAGCCGAACGACCCCAACGCCATGGCGCTGGCGACAGTTGGGGCGGACGGCATGCCCAGCGTCCGCATCGTACTACTCAAGGCCTACGATGCCGAGGGCTTCACCTTCTTTACCAATTATAATAGCCGCAAGGCAGACGAACTGGCGGAACACAAGCTGGCGGCGCTTTGTCTGCATTGGAAATCCCTGTTGCGGCAAATCCGCATCGAAGGTGTGGTGGAAACCGTGCCGCCTGCCATCAGTGACGCTTACTTCGCGCAACGCCCACGCCAAAGTCAGTTAGGCGCCTGGGCATCACTGCAATCCCGCCCCCTGCCCGAGCGTAGCCAGTTCACGTCACGGCTTGCTGAGTATGAAGCGAAATTCCCGGACGCTGTACCGCGCCCGCCGCACTGGGGTGGTTATCGCCTGCGGCCGGCCCATATCGAGTTCTGGCAGCAATATGACTATCGGCTGCATGACCGTGTGGTATTTAGCCGCCAGACCGATGGCAGCTGGACGGGGCAGAGATTATTTCCATGACCGTTTCCGAGAATGACCGACTACGCCGCCGCGCCACCTATGCCAGCGTGACCGTCGCCGTCATTCTGATTGCTGCCAAGCTGACAGTCTATCTGATGGACAACTCCGTTGCTGTGCTGTCATCGCTGCTGGATTCGACGGTTGACCTCTTGGCCTCACTTGTCACCATGTTTGGCGTCGCCAGCGCCTTGCGACCGCCCGATGTCAAGCATCGCTATGGCTATGGCAAGGCCGAGCCGCTGGCAGCACTCACACAGGCCGCCTTCATCATTGGTTCGTCCGTGCTGCTGGGCTATGAATCCTTGCGCCGTTTACTCAACCCTGCACCGCCACCCGACCCGCTGCATGGCTATGCCGTGATGGGGCTGGCAATCATCCTGACGCTCGGGCTTGTAGCGTTTCAGAACAATGTCGTGCGCCGCACCGGCTCCATCGCCATTTCGGCTGATAACCTGCATTATCGTGGCGACCTGTGGATAAACCTTGCAGTAATTATGGCGCTGGCATTGGGTAGCTGGACAGGCAACGGTATCTTTGACCCGCTCTTTGCGTTCATCATTGCAATCTTCCTGATTGTCGGCGCCGGCCGCATCGCCCGCCAGGCACTGTTCGTGCTGTTGGATCGCGAATTGCCGGAACGCGACCGCGATCACATCCGCACTGTCGTCAACGCGTATCCACAGGTGCGCGGGCTACATGATTTACGCACCCGTAGTGACGGCGGAAAATGTTTCATCGAATTCCATCTGGAACTGGACGGGCAGCTCACGCTGACAGCGGCGCATGACATCGCTGACGCGCTGGAACAAAGCCTACGCGCTCACTTTCACAACGCCGAGATTCTGATTCACCAGGAGCCAGCCGGCCTAGATGATGAACGTCTCGACAAACGTTTGGAGCCCTAGCGCCGAAATTTGCAGCGGCTCAAAAGCCCTGCATACAATTTTTCATGTAAGCTTCTTTATTGGCTTCCTCGACTTTTTCACTTTTGACCAGGTTGCGGCAGACATTAAGCTGCTTGCGTTTGGCCAGCAATTTTTCTTCGATCTTACGCCGCTCCTGCCCGGCCTTGCTGCCGTTCATTTCACGCGCTTCCCGCGCTTTTTGCGTCGTTTTAGAAAGCGCCCCATGCCCATCAGCCACTCCAGCATAGACCGGCTGAACAAAAACCAGGGTGGCAAGCAAGAGGCAACTCATCAGCTTCATGTCACTATTCTCCGTCATGATTGCGACATTTTAGCGACAACGCCAATACGTTTCAATGACCACCATGTTTCGCGCCCGGCGCATGCACCATGACCTCAACCGTGATAGCGCCAGCCTTGGCAAACTGTAGAGTCATGGTAAATTTTTCACCTTCCTTCAACTGTTGCTTGAGGCCCGTCAACATGATGTGCTTGCCACCCGGCCGCAGCGACACCGGCTGTTTGGATGGCAACGGCACTTCGTCAATCAAGCTCATATGGCTGATGCCGTCTTGCAGCGTGACTTCGTGTAGCATGACCGTTGCAGCAATTTCGGCGCTGCCGCCAATGAGCGCATCGGCCTCCGCCCCCTGATTCAAGAGCGGCACATAGACGCCAGTAGCTTGAGCCCCTGGGGCCGTCGCGCGCGCCCAAATATGGCCGATCATTATCTCGCCTTTTTTATAGCTGTGCGCCAAAGCTGGTGCTGCCAAAAAAAGTAAACAAGCACAAATCATCAACAACGGTTTTTTCATGATCAAATCTCCACGAAGCTTCACACCATTCGTCAATGTTACCAGCGTTACACTAACCGGCTTTGCGCCACCGCTGCTTTGATAAAAGCAGCGAACAGCGGGTGCGGCGCGAAGGGTTTGGACCTCAACTCCGGATGAAATTGAACCCCGACAAACCAGGGATGATCCGGTCGTTCAACAATTTCCGGTAGTTGCCCATCTGGCGACATGCCGGAAAACACGAGCCCGGCCTGTTCAAGTTGCTGCTTGTAATTGATGTTCACTTCATAACGGTGCCGATGACGTTCGCTGATAGACGCCGTGCCGTAAATTGTCCGCGCAATGCTACCGGCTTGGAGATTACAGGGAAAGGCACCGAGCCGCATAGTGCCGCCCATATCGCCGGCAGCTGCCCTTTTTTCCAACTGATTGCCTCGGAGCCACTCAGTCATCAGCCCGATGACCGGATTCTCTTGTGCCTTGAATTCTGACGACGATGCGTTGGCAATGCCGGCACAGTGGCGCGCGGTCTCGATGACCGCCATCTGCATACCGAAACAGATACCGAAATAAGGCACATTATGTTCGCGTGCGAACTGAGCCGCGCGGATTTTGCCTTCTGTACCGCGTTCGCCAAAGCCGCCGGGAACCAGAATGCCGTGAACGCCCTCAAGCTGCTGGATAGTATTATCGGCCTCAAAAATTTCGGACTCCAGCCATTGCAGCTTCACCCGAACATTGTTGGCGATGCCGCCGTGCAGCAAGGCTTCGTTAAGCGATTTATAGCTGTCCAGCAGGGCCGTATATTTGCCTACGACAGCGATTGTGACCACACCTTCAGGCTCGCGCATCCGGCGCACCACTTCACGCCAGGGCGCGAGGTCAGGCGGCGGCGCTTTGGTGATGCCGAAATATTGCAACACCTGCTCATCAAACCCTTCCGTATGATAGGCTTCCGGCACCTCGTAAATGGAGCTGACATCCAAGGCGGCGATGACTCGCTCTTGCCGTACATTGCAGAACGAAGCGATTTTTCGCCGCTCGCCGGGTGGGATTGGCTGATCAGCACGGCACAGCAGAATTTCCGGCTGAATGCCAACGCTGAGCAATTCCTTCACGGAATGCTGCGTGGGCTTGGTCTTCAACTCGCCAGCAGTCTTGATATAGGGCAGTAGTGTGACATGGACATACAAGGCACAGTCATCGCCCACTTCATTGCCGAACTGACGAATGGCTTCCAGAAACGGCAGACTTTCGATATCGCCGACCGTGCCGCCGATCTCGCAGATCACGAAATCCTCGCCCTGCAAATCGGCGCGGATAAATTCCTTGATGGCATCGGTCACATGCGGGATGACTTGTACAGTTGCGCCTAAATAATCTCCGCGGCGCTCTTTAGCGATGACGTTAGAGTAAATCCTACCGGTGGTGACATTGTCGCTTTGGCGCGTGGCAACGCCGGTGAAACGCTCATAGTGGCCGAGATCAAGATCTGTCTCTGCGCCGTCATCCGTCACATAGACTTCGCCATGCTGAGTGGGCGACATCGTACCGGGGTCAACATTTAAGTACGGGTCAAGCTTACGCAGCCTGACCTTATACCCCCGCGCCTGTAACAAAGCGCCTAACGCGGCGGCGGCGATGCCCTTTCCCAATGAGGAAACCACACCGCCGGTCACGAAAATAAAACGCGTCGTCATCGCGCTCCGCCTGCTTTGCTGCAAAGACCAAATTTTTTCAATTCTACCCTACTGCGCCATCGGCACGGCCGGGGCATTGCCTTCCGTCAGCGGTACGACCGGGTCGGGCACGAGGGGAACGGCGGGCTTGTCCGGCGTAACCTGTTTGTTGGGATCAATGGGTTTCACCAAATCTGGCAACGCCGTCACCGTCGGTGCGCCGGTCATGGGGTCTAAGATTATTTTTTCGGCTTTCAGTGGTTGAATCGTATTGGTCAACTCGTGGCTCTGTTTCATCCGCTGGCTAGCAATCACCGTGAGCAACAAGCTGGTAATGATAAAGGCAGCCGCCAGCAACGCCGTAGCTCGGGATAACACATTCGCACCGCCGCGTGCTGTGAACATACCACCGAATGAGCTGCCGCCACCCAGCAGACCGCCGCCATCCTGCGCGTTGCGCTGAATGAGAATCAGCAAAATCATCGCCACCGCGATGATGAGGTGTATCACGAGAAGAACATTTTCCATCGCCAAGTCCCTTTGATCCGGCCGGTCACGACTGTCCAGAGATGTTTTAGTAACTGCACATGTCAGACGAGACGCAACACACGGTTACGGATAATCTGGGTAGCATGAAGCGACATGACTGCAAAGTCTTAATTGCTCAGTCATAGCAACGCCTTAACGCGTCGGGGTCTTGGATTTTACCCAATCCATAGCCTTAACATAGGCCACACCGGCACGTGACGCCATACGGCGTAACGGTTCCTGGACGGGGGTACGGGCGTGATGCATAGCCGCGAATTGATCAAAAACCGCACCGACGGCTTGATCGCCCGTCTCGAGAGCGCGTATTTTGTTGACCGCCTCTTTGCCCAGCAACGTGCCAAGCGCAATACCGTGCCCGCCTAGCCCGTTGACATACAGGATTTTCCTAGCCATTCCCGCGCTGCCAACATTGGGCATAAGATCACGGGTGAAACTAATGGGCTCGGACCTCACCATCGGCGTTATCACCGGATCACGGCCGTTAGCACGGTGGAAGTCTGGCACGATCTCGGGGAAACGCTTAAGCAGATCGGCCGTGATCGCACGTTCCAGCTTACCCTGATTCTGGCCATCAGCACTGCTGCGCGACCCAAAAATCAGCCGGCCGGCACGATCCAGTGACCAATACTCCACATCGAGCTTGGTATCTGCACCTGGCAACCGCTCTCTGCCGACTTCGGGATAAAAATGGTTGGCAGATCCTAATGGCAGTGGCTCGGATTTGACGGTGGTGATGTTCAACTCGACAGTGCGGCCTAATGTTTCCTGACGCAACAGAGGAATGTCACGCCCCATCGCATGCCCACCAGCTGCAATGACATAACGCGCCAGGAGTGGCTTCGCGTGACCATTGACCTCCAGTACTAGTCCCCATGGACTTTCTGTCAGGTTGGTCACACGGGAGAATTCAACGATCTTGACGCCTTGTTGCCGCGCCGCCTGCGCCATGCCAAGGACAAAGGGGTAAGGGTCGATGCCAAAATCTTTGCCGTGGACAATCCGTTTGCTGCCGTCCCGATCCACGAAGACATAACCATCCCGAACATCACAATCGAGTTTATGACGTTCAATGATTGAGCGGACAAGATCAGGCCCTGCCTGCGCCGCGCGCAACAGTTTTTCACCGAGTTCGCGGCCATGCTGACGGTAAATATCGCCTTCTTGCGCCTCGAACCGGTCATTGACATGACCGGCACTTTTGCCGGAAGCGCCTGCGCCAATTTGCTTGGCTTCGAGCAGCAAAACTCTCCAGTCCGGCATCACCTGTTTGGCATGGAGCGCCGCCGACAAGCCGGTATAACCGCCACCGATGATGATCAGATCGTATTTGTTTGTACCAGGCCATAGCCGATCCAGAGCCGGACGCGTCAGCTCTTGAGCAACATCGGAAAATGTCACGGCCGGATAGCCGTGAATATTACGCGGCAAATAAAAATTCGATACTGACATGAGCAAAACTTAAACT